>NZ_CAWQTY010000199.1:0-22369 GCF_963897815.1 Xenorhabdus sp. Sc-CR9 | reverse complement strand
AGCAGTAGCTACTCGGTATGACAAATTAGCAAGAAATTATGAAAGTCTCGTTGCTTTGGCATTTTCAATCATGTGGCTCCCTATGTGGGTCGATTGAAACATGTACAACAAAGGTCAACACGCTCTAGTTAACAAAATGGATCCAGCTCAGTGTACCGCAAAATGAGGAGATGGGGATTGATTTGATTCAGCATATGGAAAACCGCAGTTGTCTGTAATAGAAAGAAAGACAACCACGGTTTTAGTGAATCACTTTGTCTGAAATTTAACGGCCTTTCAGTCGAACAAAACCTGCTTCCAGATCATCAATCAAGTCTTGCAGATTTTCCAGTCCTATATGAAGGCGGATCAACGTGCCGGTTTTTTTCGATAAATCATACTGGTGCAGTGCTCTGAGCACTTTGGGGTGGACTTCTAAAATCAATGACTCAAACCCTCCCCATGAATACGCCATTTTGAAATGCTTCATGTTATCCAGATAATCAGAAACTTGTTCAGGGGTAAGCTGGGTATTCAGGAAAAAAGAAAATAACCCGCAAGCGCCGGTGAAATCGCGCTTAAAGTAAATATGTCCCGGGCAAGAAGGCAGGGCGGGGTGATTCACCTCAGCAACTTCCGGCTGTTGTGCGAGCCACTTGGCAACTTTAATGCTGTTTTCTTCATGTTGCTTGAGGCGAGCAGCCAGTGTATGTAATCCACGGGTTGCCATATAAACGGTATCCGGATCAGCAATTTGCCCCATCAGATAAGATCTCTCTCTGAGTTGTTCCCAACATCGCGCATTGGCAACTGCTGTTCCCAGCATTCCGTCGGAGTGACCGATGATATATTTTGTGGCAGATTGAATGGAAATATCGACACCAAACTCCAGAGCTTTAAACAGAATGCCGACCGCCCATGTATTATCAATCATAATAACAATCTCAGGATTGACCTGACGGGCGGCTCGTACAATGGCGGGAACATCTTGTACTTCCATTGTCAGTGAACCGGGTGATTCAAGAAAGAGCACGGTAGTATTTGGCTTAATAAGCGAAGCGATATCTTCACCGATCATCGGATCAAAATAATCAGTGGAAACTCCCATTTTTTGCAGAACTTTATTGCAAAAAAGCTGTGTTGGCTCATATGCATTGCCTGTTACCAGAACATGATCGCCTGTCTTTACGAAAGACAGGATAGAATTAGTGATGGCGGCCGTACCGGAAGGATAAAGTGCGCAACCCGCGCCGCCTTCAAGCTCGGTCATCGCATCCCGAAAGGCAAAATGCGTCATTGTTCCACGGCGACCATAGACTAATGTATTTTTATGGTGGTTATTCAAAGCATGATGCATATCTTCAACGGTATCGAAAATGACAGATGATGTACGTTGAATTATGGTATTAACGGCACCTTGCGTATATTTCTTTTCTCTTCCTGCATTGACCAATAAGGTTTCCAGTTTTTTTTCAGTCATGGCATTCCACCCCTTAATTGATTTTTTTGTTTACTGCCCGGAGACTAAATAAAACTTGTTCAAGTAAATGATTAGCAAGTTAAAAGATTTGAGACAGATTTGCCAAAGAGATTCGGGCAACTTGAGGAAAATTCACGGTGTTCTGTTGAAGGGAAACCAGAAGAGACTAGCGAAAGTATAACGTTAATTGGAACTTTTTCATTAAATAGTAATGATAATTACTATCAAATCGCTCAATGTCTGATATCATTTGCGGCGGACTTTTCCCCTAAAACGGTTAAGAAGCACAGTGGGTAACAAGCACTGTGGTAAGAGGCATGGCTCAGGTCATATTAGGATTAGCAAGATGAGTAAACGCTATTCATTGCTAAGTAACAGAATCTATAAGAAAGAGAGTAAGGCTAACTGATGCGTAATTTGACAGCTTCTATTCTATTGGCACTCGGATTAACAAGTTCAGCATGGGCTGATACGGCACCGTCAACAGCGGCGGCTGCGCCAGAAAATCAGGTTGCTGCTGCTCAGGTAGCCGCTCCGGCAACTGCGCAATCGTCCGCTAACGATCAGAAAACGGATGTACCACCAAGCACAGGCACAGGCACACAAACTGTAGAGGGTAATGCGGCAGAAAGTAACGGGGCAGAAGGTAACGCGGCCGAAAGTGTGACGGCCGAAACCACAGTAACCGAAACTGTCATTCCACAGATTGAAAACACGTCCAGTGGTTTTGCAACAGATTTGTCTGTTTGGGGTATGTACCAGAATGCGGACGCAGTAGTAAAAAGCGTCATGGTAGGCTTGGTGATTGCTTCTATCATCACATGGGCGCTGTTTTTCTCCAAAGGAATTGAATTGTCAATGGCTCGCCGCCGTTTGCGCAAAGAACAACTGGCCTTGGCTGATGTCGCTAATTTGGATGCGGCAACAAAAATTGCCACAGATTTTGGCAAGCAGAGCATCAGCCGCCTGCTGTTGAATGAAGCACAGTCAGAACGTGTCCTGTCTGCTGAAAGTACTGATAAGGAAGGCATCAAAGAACGTACTTCATTTCGTATGGAGCGCGCAGTTGCTACCATTAGCCGCCATATGGGACGTGGTAATGGCTATCTGGCAACCATCGGTGCAATTTCTCCATTTGTGGGCCTGTTCGGGACAGTTTGGGGGATCATGAACAGCTTTATTGGTATCGCACATTCACAAACCACAAATCTGGCTGTAGTTGCACCGGGTATTGCAGAAGCATTGCTGGCAACAGCTCTGGGCTTGGTGGCTGCAATCCCTGCGGTAGTGATTTACAACATCTTTGCCCGAGTCATTTCATCATACCGTGGGCAAGTGGGAGACATGGCTGCTCAGGCAATCTTGTTGCTGGGGCGTGATCTTGATCTGGCTGACAGTAAAGCTGAAAAAACAGAAGCAAGGTAAGAAATTATGGCAATGCGTCTTAATGAAGATTTGGACGATAGTGGTGAACTGCATGAAATTAACGTCACGCCATTTATTGACGTGATGTTGGTGCTGCTGATTATTTTCATGGTAGCGGCACCTCTGGCAACGGTAGATATTAAAGTCGATTTGCCTGCATCATCAGCTAAACCACAACCAAGACCAGAAAAACCCGTATTCCTGACTGTGAAAGCGGATCATCAGCTTTATGTCGGTGATAAGCAGATTGATCGCGATAGCTTATCTTCAGTATTGGATCAAACTACACAATCCAACAAAGACACCACAATCTTCTTTCAGGCAGATAAAACCGTGGATTATGAAACTTTGATGAGTGTGATGGACTCCCTGCGTAAAGCGGGTTACCTCAAAATTGGATTGGTAGGAATGGAAGCTGTTGCCGCTCAATAACGATATTAATTATCTTCTCATTAGTTACTGAGTTGATTATCTGATAAATCAAATTGCCCGAATAGCTAAATCGGGCAGTTTGATATCCTAAATTTCCTGTCTTTCATGAGTTATATACCCATTCGCAAAACTTTTTTCTCAATATTCATTGGATATAATTAATATAAACCATCTTATAAATAATATGGTTAATAAATTTAAAAATCACATCAAAATCAGAAAAACAACAAATTTAAAGATAAAAATACCTATAATAATATGTTTTTATCATTTACGTTGAATAAATATGTTATTTTTACAATAAATATTAATGGTGAAATTAAAAGTGATTCTTACTATAAAATTAACAAGCTAAAAGTAAATTTAATTTCACTTGTGTCGATATACGTTAATAATAAAAATAAAAAAAATAATATAATTAAATTAAAGTTCATTTATAGACAATTAATTATCATTTATGCCAACAGCAATGTAATTATTCATATTTTAAGTGTATTAAAATAAAAGTATTCTCAGGTGATAAGAGCCGAAGTTATATTAAATTAAAATCAGGCCATCAACACTAATGGAGAACTATATGTCATTAAATCAAGCTGTAGCAGAAAAACAGATTCCTGTATCAGAAGTTCCCGCAGTCACTTTAAAAATGTTGACCAGCCAAGCAGAAGGAGTCGCCCGCCCGGGAGGGATCTTTACTAAAGGAGATCTCATTAACATTAAATTATATGTTAAATATGGTTTAGAACTTCCTTTTACTTTGGAAGGGGTAAAAGAATATATCGGTTATAACGATATTGATATTGATGGTTTAAAACCTGCAAAGATGACATCTTTGTTTAAAGAAATTCACGACCATGCTCTTAGTTGGAGTGGTGTGGAAAGTAAGGTTCAGCAACAGAGTATCGATCTCGAAAATGCAGGCAAACAAATTACCCTAACGGGAGATGAAATAATCAGTATTATTGACCAGATGCCGATTATTGAACGTGTAAAGGCGAAATTAGGTGATTTAACTGATAAGCAATTGGCTGAAATAACATATACCAATGATGATAAAGAGATTGCAGTTGAATTGGGGAATATCCTCGAAAGTATGAAGAAAGATATTAAAAAACAGCAGGAAAATACCCAGAAGGTAAAAACTGTGGTATCTGACTTTAAACTTAAACTGATTGGCGGTGAATTATCGGACGGTACAATTGCTCAGGGGTTGCAGCCACAGGTCAATAGTAAGAAAAAACTTATGGACGAAAATAATCTCTCTATCACTATCAAAGATCTGCAATATAAGATCGATGAGAAAAACAAAGAGATTGATCAACTTCAAAAGGACTACAATAAATATGTAGGTTTGGCATTTTCCGGAATGGCGGGTGGTCTGATTGGCTGGGCGATTACCGGCGGGATCTTTGGTGACAAGGCAGAAAAAGCGCGGAAACAGAAAAATAAACTGATTGATGAAGTCAAAGAATTACAAGATCAAGTTGAAGGTAAAAGTGCATTACAAACTTCAATTCAAAATCTGTCCCTAAATTTTTCTGGCATTAACACCAGTATGCTGGATGCAGAAGAGGCCTTAAATCACTTAGATTTCATGTGGAACATGATGCTAACTCAAATTACGGCTTCCAAAGAGAAATTCGACGATATTAATGATGCACTGAAGCTGACTTCTTTTGTTTTAACATTTAAGCAAGTTATTAATCCTTGGAGAGACGTTCAAGGCTCAGCCGCCCGATTAATTGAAACTTTCGATGAAGCATTGGCGGAATATAGAAAACTCTATAGCTAATTTATTCTTTAAATAACTTATAAATAAGAAAGGAACAGAAAATGTCTGAAAATATTACCTTACCAAAAGAAAACATGTATCCGGATATTAAAGCCATGAATCATGCGGTAAATACAATTTGGCTTTTGGCACAGCGACAAACTTCAGGTATTGAAATTATTGGTGATAAAGTCAAACGAATCAGCCTTTATAGCCGTGAATTTGATGAAATGGTACGCGATTCTCTGGCACAGTTGACTCCAACACTCAAGCAACTGACTTCTGATACTGCATTCCAAACTATTACTGAAATTGATGCTGCACTGTCTGATCCCTCTCTGAGTGAAGATGATCGTCAGGCTTTAATACTAGAACGCAATAATTTAATCCAGAGTTTATCAAAAGATATTAATAATGTTATTGACAATTTCACTGACAGAGCCAATAAACTGACAAACAAAATCAGCGATATTAGCGATATGGTGATTACAGAGCGTCTGCAAGATCTTCTTACGCAAACGGAATTACAAAAGATAGAGTTGCAAACTGATATCGATGAAAAAATAGAAAAGAAAAATAAACTGGATGCAGATCGGGCTAAAATTATCGAAAGTCAGGATGTTATTCGAGAGAATAATATTGCGGACATGTTTAAAGATTTTATCCCCAGCGCTGAAGATATTGATGGCCTGGATTTCACCCAGCCTAAAAAAGAAGCTATCAAACAAGCAATTAAACAAGGTGCTGAGATAGCCAGAAAAATTTTGGGTAAAGTCTCTGAAGGATTGAAATATATCGATTTGGCTAATGCCAGAATGAAATTGAGCGACCAAATTGTTCAATTGGTAAAAGAGACTGACGTGGTGAAAACTAAAATGCGGGAACTTGAATTACGTCTTTCTGGTATAAGAGATGTGATGCAAATCGATGTAGAACGCACTATTTTGCTTTCTGAAGCAGTGAAAATAGAACAGGCATGGATTGAATTCGCTAATCAACTGTATAAATTGCTTGACAATGAAATCAATCAACATGATCTGATCAGCTTGGTAAACAGTCAATTAGATTTCTTGGATAACTTGGCATCTCAGTACAATATGTTGAAATAATAGATTTATTTTTTATCCAATGAAAAAGCCGTAGAGAAGGCGCTGATATTGTTGTATTTCAGCGCCGAGATTAAATTAAATTTGCTGTAAAATAATGACTATTTCTCTACAATCCCGTGTTCCAGTAATGTAAGAGCTGCTCGAATACGTGGCGTGATATCCGTTTCTGGCAGGGGAGGAAGGATGCCCAATGCCATTTGCCTGAGTGGTTCTGAAATAACCATCGAAATCACCAATTCACTGATGATATAAAAATCCATTTTTTTCAGAAATCCTTGTTGATATTGGAGTTCAAGCCAATTAGCCAGAATATTATGACTCCTTTTTATACCACTTTGCTGATATTTATCTAAAAATGTTTCACGGTGAGGAAAGTCGGATTGTAATAATTTAAATAAGCCTACGGCATCGATAGATAATGATTTATCAGCTATTTCAGCTAAATATAATTTCAATAGATTGAGAACTTGCCGGGAATTATTTGCTTTTCTCTTAAAGACAGGAATGAAATTATCCGTCCAGCGCATGACAATTTTCTTAATCAGATCTTCTCGATTTTTGACAAAACGGTAGAGTGTTTTTTTGGCAATGCCGGATTTCGTAGCAACTACATCCATGGTTGTTTTGTTATAGCCTTGATTAATAAGGAGTACAAGTGTGACTTCATGAATTTTATGCCATATTTCCTGTTCTGGAATTGTGGGACGGCCTCGTGGACGTGAAGGATTTTCTGCCATTTTAGCACCTTATAAGTTGTTAAAATTTGTACGGCACTGGCGTGATTCCATTAAGAAACATAACTTATTTATTTAAATTAAATGGAAGAACTAAATCACGTTTCATCAAATACAGAACTTAAAGGTGCTTGTCAACAATATCAATTAATTATTATTACTCAGTCCATTATAAATAGCGTAAAAATTATAAATTAACGTAGAAATACTCCATTTATTATATGAATAAGAATTTTTATTATTTTATTTAAACATTCTAACTTACTGTTTTAAATAACTAATTAAGATAGTTAATGATATATAGTTATTCAGCGTCTCTTTATGATGTGACATTCTTCACAGGACGGCATTTTTTGCCAAGTTTTGTTAGCAAAAAGTTTCATTAAATCTTAGTATCTTCAATGTTCGTTACAAATTTAACATTTAAATAACGAAACGTGTAAAACATTCCGCTCCCCTGATTCTTTATTCCAGAAAATTTTTTCTTGGGATGTGCGTTTTTTAGCGGTGGCGAAAATAACAATACCAATGAGGACACGATAATGATAAGACACAACGCAATAGCAATGGCACTTCCGGTACTTCTCATGAGTGGGGCAGCAAATGCCGCTGAAATTTATAATAAGGATGGTAATAAGATTGATTTATATGGAAAGGCAGATGTCCAGAGAACATTCTCCAAGGCAAAATCACAGGATGGTGATGGTTCTGTCGGTCGTATAGGTATCAGAGGTACAAGCCAAATTACGGATAAATTATCCGGTTACGGACGCTGGGAATTCAATATGGGAGCGAATGGCGTGGAAACGGAAAGCGGTAAAAATACCAGAACCCGTTATGCTTTCGCTGGCTTGACATATAGCAAATTCGGTTCACTGGATTATGGACGTAATATGGGGGTGGTTTATGATGCCAACTCATGGACGGATGCGTTGCCTGTGTTTGGTGGGGATTCTATGGCTGCGACGGATAACTTTATGATGGGGCGTTCGACAGGGTTGTTGACATACCGTAATTCAGACTTTTTCGGCTTGGTAGATGGTTTTAAATTTGCTTTGCAGTATCAAGCAAGGAATGATAACGGCACAAGAAATAGCCGTAGTGATGTTTCAAGACAGAACGGGGATGGTTTTGGTCTTTCCAGCTCTTATGAGCTTGGTAATGGTATCAGTATTGGTGCTTCCTATGGCAATTCTAACCGTACTTCAGCACAAAAAATGGGTGCTGATAACGCTAAGCCTCTGGCTAAAGGGAACAAAGCGGAAGCATGGATCGTCTCTACCAAATATGACCGGAACAATGTTTATCTGGCGGCTATGTACGGTGAAACCCGTAACTTAACCAGATTTGGCAGTTCTGTAGACAATCACACCATGTTTGCCAATAAAACCCAAAACATCGAGCTGACTGCGCAATACCAGTTTAATTTTGGTTTGCGCCCATCCGTTGCTTTTGTCTATTCCAAGGGTAAAGATCTGGGTAAGGACTTGGCTGACAAGATAATACTGACAGACAAGGGTTCGGAAGATTTGGTGAAATATGTTTCAATCGGTGCCTTCTATGATTTCAATAAAAATATGGGCACTTATGCTGAATACCAATTCAACTTGTTGAAAGACAATGATTTCACCAAAAAAGCTAATATCAGTACTGATGATGTCTTCGGTGTTGGTTTGGTTTACCGCTTCTAATTGAGATGGCAGGGCTGTTGAAAACAGGCAACTGAAAAACAGCGAGAGTTATTTCGTCGAACTGCCTCAATGGATATGACCGTTGTAGGCAGTTCGTCAGTTATTATCTTTCCGCTTCACCACCCAGCGCATCAATGGTGTTTTTAATAAGTGCAGTTAATTCACCTGTCATCAAGGTAAAATCGGCATCGAACCGTTGGGCGACATCTTCACGATCGATATCATCGTTTTGGTCACGTAAGGTTTCGCTGAACTTGATCCGTTTGAGAGAACCATCATCTGACAGCATAAACTGAATGCGTTCTTCCCAATCCAATGCCAGTTTGGTGACGTATTTGCCGGATTCAATGTGTGTCGCAATTTCATCTGATACTAATTCTTGTTTCTTGCAGCGGATGACTCCACCTTCTTCCAGAATGGCTTTTAGCTCAGCTTCATCCATCAGGGCATAACCCGCAGGCAAATTACCGGAACGTACCCATTCAGTTAAAGTCAGTTCAATAGGATCGGTAAATGTCAGGGGAACGACCGGCAATGATCCCAGCGTTTTTCTCAGCAATGCCAGATTGTCTTCAGCACGCTTTGCACTTGCGGCATCTACGATAATCAGATTGTTAACGATATCGATCCAGATATAGGTCTGGCTGAAACGGCTGAATGCCCTTGGCAGCAAGGTATGGATCACTTCATCTTTCAGAGAATCTTTTTCTGTTTTTTTCAGCTTACGGTGCTGTTCGCCTTCCAGGCGGGTTATTTTAGACTGTAATTCCTGCTTAATTACAGGGGAAGGCAGCATTTTTTCTTCTTTTCGAGCGCAGATTAAGATCTGATTGCCGGAAGCATGAGTCAACGCTTCACCGTGGGAACCCATTGGGGAAACCCAACCCGTTTTCATCATATCTTGACTACCGCACGGGGTGAATGCCAATGGGCTTAATTGTTTTTCCAGTTCATCCGCAGAAAGAGAAATCTCTCGGTTTAAACGGTAAATCATTAAATTTTTGAACCATAACATGCAGTTACCCTATATTATTGCGCATCGTGACAAAGGTCATCTTAAAACATAAGGGTGCATAATAACGAATCATGTGACGAAGCCCTAGAACTTCATCAGTTTCATATAATAACTTCCTCATTTTCATATAATCAAAAAGCATCATCACACTAAGAGCCGGCCTCATTAGGCTTTAAATAGAAAAGAAAAGAAAAGGTAAGCTATGCGTATAGGTATTGATCTCGGTGGAACTAAGATTGAGGTGATTGCGTTAGGCGATCAGGGTGAAGAATTGTTTCGTAAGCGGGTGGCTACCCCCCGTAATGATTATCAGAAAACATTGGCCGCGATTGTTGGGTTGATCACTGATGCAGAACAGGCAACAGGACAACAAGGAACCGTCGGAATTGGTATACCGGGTGCGATTTCGCCTTTTACGGGAAAAGTAAAAAACGCCAATTCAGTCTGGATGAATGGTCAGGTATTGGATAAAGATATTGCTGCTTTGCTGGGACGAAAAGTACGTATCGCCAACGATGCGAACTGTCTGGCGGTGTCAGAAGCCACTGACGGCGCAGGAGCCGGAATGCCGGTGGTATTTGCTGTTATTATTGGCACGGGTTGTGGCTCCGGGATTGCATTTAATGGCAGCGCACACGCGGGTGGCAATGGTCTGGCTGGCGAATGGGGGCATAATCCGTTGCCGTGGATGGATGAGGAAGATCGGGCATATCAGGCTGAAGCCCCCTGTTTCTGTGGTAAGAAGGGATGTACCGAAACATTTGTATCGGGAACTGGATTCATGACGGACTACTTCCACTTAAGTGGATTCAAGAAAAAAGGGCATGAAATTATGGAAGCTTTGGCACAGGGAGATGAATTTGCAGAATTAGCAATGTGTCGTTATGAAAGACGCTTGGCAAGAGCTTTGGCACAAGTGATCAACTTACTGGACCCAGATGTGGTTGTACTGGGCGGTGGAATGAGTAACGTTGTTCGTCTTTATCAAACGTTGCCGGAGCTAGTGAAAGAGTGGGTTTTTGGCGGAGAGTGTGCAACCCCGATCAGAAAAGCTGTGCATGGTGATTCCAGTGGTGTGCGTGGTGCCGCTTGGTTGTGGCCTCAGGAATAACCATGGATTCCTGTCAGTGTTAATAGGAATCGGTTAAAATTATCCGAATCCGATATCCTCAATAGATTTCAAGTTGTGGGCAGAGTGAAAAAGGGTCGACCAAACCGCAACTTGAAATATGAATAATCATAATAAAAGCCTCTCTCTGTAAATCTGTACTGTTGCAGATATTCTGGACATAAATGCTTACTTTTCCTCTCGGTGAAAAAGTGAAATTTTTATTAAAGGTTAACTTAAGTGATATTTTTAACCTTAACCATTAATTAACTTCCCATGTTACGTATAATAATGAGAATAATAAATCAATCAATGCATCATATTTATAATAGAGACTTTATAGATAACGAAAAATATATTTACTTATTGACATGTGAAGAGTTATATCTAACTTTAAAATTATTAATAATTTCGATGATAAAAAAAGCAATTATTAAATAAAATAAAAAATGGTAAAAATCTGCTGAATCAAATTGTTTTTAATGACATGAAAAATAAATACTTTTGTCTGTTTTTTATCAATATGTGCGTGATAAAAACGATTGCGGTAATGTTGTGTGATAAAAATCACATAATATTGTAATAATTAATATCTATATTTTTATTAATGTGGATTTCTTCACGAAAAATACGGTTTTTTTAGGTTATTATTAATAGGTGGAATAAACTGAGTCAGCGTATATAAGGGATTAAATTTAATTCTTCAAGCGCTTTATTGGTTAAAAATAAAACGAAACCTTGTTACATCTCATTTTGATTATTGACGTCATCCTTGTGTTGATAAAACTCTCAACGGGAAGCTGTAATAAAGAAAAAGATAGTTTCAAATAGTATTCAGAATTTGTCATTTTTTGAGCGATTTTCTTTTTGCGAAAAATCGTGACGGGTATCTATTGCCCTGAATATATTGCAGCCTGTTCTGCGATAGGGAGGTTTTTTGCCTAAAAGAAAATCAAATTATTAAATTTAATATTTTGTGAGTGTCTTATTTATGGGAAGCATGAAGCCGTTAGCCGCTTTAATTGGATTGCTGGTTATATCTGGTAGTGCCAATGCAGTTACTGTGTACAATGACAAGGGAACGAAAGTGGATCTGACTGGGGAACTCCGTATGAAAACAACGGTAACCAGTGGCGATCGTGATATTCGTATTAAAGATGATGGTAGTCGTATCGGCGTTAACGCTAACCATAAGCTGACTCAAGACATTAAAGTCTTCGGCAGAATGGAATGGGGTTCTGATACCCAAAAATCCAACAGTGAAAATAACAAGACGGGCTTTGAAATGTATAACCGTGTCGGTTATATCGGCGCTTCTCATCGTGACGTTGGTGAAGTGAGAGTCGGCCGTACTTATATTCCTATCGACTGGGTAAAAAAATCCAGCTACGGCTATGGCAATACTGGAGTATTTTATTTTGGCGATGTATTGAGTAGTGCTACAGGTTATAGCAAAAACGGTGTTGGGAGAAATAACTTCCTCACTCGCTTACCTCAAACTATTTTCTTCCAAACTAACAGTTATAAAAGTTTTCATCTCGCTGCAACCTACAGCGGTAAATCAGGCTCTGATAACGAACGCAATCACGGTGATATTCGCAACGCTTATTCGGTGGTCGGTTTTTATAAATCAGATTTCGGCTTAGTAGCCAATGCTGGTTATTCTCAGGCAACAGGAGAGAATTCAAAATCAGACGGAAGTAAAGAAAAAAGTACCGTCGATGCGGGATTGGCTTCACCCAAAGATAGTTTGCTGGCTTTCGGTGTTGAATATTATTTCCCTGGACGTGAATTTTCCATTGGCTTGGATTATGGTCTGGCTCGTTCTGAAAATTCAGGATTAGTGTATCAAGAAGAAAGTGATACAAAGCTACAGAGCAAATCTGTCAAAGGTGACTGGAAAGCCAACCTTTACGGTCTGGGTGTAAAGTGGCATTGGGATAAAATTGGCAGCGGCATGTATGCGGGATATTACCTGCGCGATGGTGACGCCAATACATTTAACTATCAAAAACAAACTTACACGGTTGGTTTAGACAAACGTTTTGCAGTTTCTAAGAGCAATAACCTGATTCTGTTTATTGAAATGGCATATGATGATGCCCGTAGTGACAATCCGGTATACAAAGATAAAAAACAAACCATTCTGGGAACAGGAGCCCGTTTGTCTTTTTAATTAAGCAAAATTCCATAGGGAGAATCTCACTGGGGATTCTTCCATAATCATTCTATAAAAGGGCATAGCATGATGAAGAATGTGTTGAGAGTATCAACATTGTCCATGTTGGTGGCATTTAATGTGAATGCGGCGACAGTTGATCTGCGGGTAATGGAAACCTCAGATATTCACAGCAATCTGATGGATTTCGATTACTTTAAAGATAAATCCACTGAGCAATTTGGTCTGGTTCGTGCCGCGGACTTAATCAACGCGGCGAAAGCAGAAGCAACCAATGCGATTCTGGTTGATAACGGTGACTTGATTCAGGGTAGCCCACTGGCAGATTACATGGCGGCAAAAGGCCTGAAACAAGGGGATGTTCATCCTGCCCACCAATTGATGAACACCATGGGATACACCGTAGGCAACTTTGGTAACCATGAATTCAACTTTGGTCTGGATTACCTGAAACAGGCCATTGCCGGTGCCGAATTCCCTTATATCAACGCCAATATCATGGATGCCAAAACCGGCAAAAACTACTTCACTCCTTATATTATCGTTGATACTCCGGTAAAAAGCCGCGATGGCAAAGAGCATACTATCAAAATTGGCTATATCGGTTTTGTTCCGCCACAGATAAGCATCTGGGACAAAGCTAATCTGGATGGCAAAGTCACTGTTGACGACATTACTGAAACAGCAAAAAAATTCGTGCCTCAAATGAAAAAAGAGGGCGCTGACCTGATTATTGCTATCCCACATTCCGGTTTTTCCCAAGAACCTTATAAAGCAATGGCAGAAAACTCTGTTTATTATCTGAGTGAAGTACCGGGTATCAATGCCATTATGTTTGGTCATGCCCATGGCGTGTTCCCAAGCAAAGAATATGCAGAGGTCAAGGGCGTTGATGTTGCCAACGGAACGGTCAACGGTATTCCTGCCGTGATGCCGGGTCAGTGGGGCGACCATCTGGGTGTTGTTGATATGGTTATCAATAATGACAGTGGCGAATGGAAAGTTGAATCGGCCAAAGCAGAAGCCCGCCCTATCTTTGACAAAATACAGAAAAAAGCCTTGGTTGAACGCGATAGCAAACTGGCTTCCATCATCGAAAAAGATCATCAGGCAACCCGGGATTTCGTGGGTAAATTTATAGGTAAAGCCTCTGCCAACATGTACAGCTATCTGGCATTGATCCAAAGCGATCCCACTGTTCAGATCGTCAATGATGCTCAGGTGGATTACACCAAACGCTTTATTCAGGGCGATCCAAATCTGGACGGAATTCCTGTTCTGGCGGCGGCGGCACCTTTCAAAGCAGGCGGGCGCAAAAATGCACCGGCTGATTTTGTGGAAGTGGAAAAAGGGGATCTGACTTTTCGTAACGCGGCGGATCTGTATCTCTATCCAAATACGTTGGTGGTTGTGAAAGCAACAGGTGCAGATGTTGTTGAATGGCTGGAATGCTCTGCGGGCATGTTTAACCAAATCGATCCAAATTCCACCAAGCCACAGGAATTGCTGAATTGGGATGGTTTCCGTACTTATAATTTCGACACCATTACTGGTGTTAACTATAAGGTAGACCTGACCCAGCCGGCAAAATATGACACTGATTGCCAGCTTACCAATAAAGGTGCGAATCGCATCAAAGATGTGACCTATCAGGGCAAGCCGATTGATCCGGAAGCTACATTCCTGGTAGCCACCAATAACTACCGTGGTTACGGTGGTAAATTCGCGGGAACAGGTGAAAATCACATCGCATTCGCTTCACCGGATGAGAACCGTACTATCTTGGCCTCTTACATTTCCAGAGTCACCAAAGAGAAAGGCGTAGTATCAACACAGACTGAAAAAAACTGGTCATTCCTGCCAATCAAGACTGATAAAAAACTGGATGTCCGCTTTGAAACTTCACCATCAGAAAAAGCGGCGAAATTTATTAAAGAACACGCTCAATATCCAGTGAAATACCTGAAAAATGATGATATCGGTTTTGCAATATATCAAATTGATCTCACAGAGAAAAAATAAACCTTAGCTGTCCTGATGCCTGTTTCCGGTCTTATCGGGGGCAGGCAGATTGTTTATCTGATGATGGATTGATTCTATGTATCTTCTAAAATCTGTTTTTTTTCTAAAGCTGTTACCATTTGTTTTGGCATTGGTGTCAGCGGGATGTACCACTTCGCCTGAAAGCAGTGAACCCTTGCGAGCACAAACCAATCTGGTGGGAGGTGCTGCCTGTATAGTGCCAGAACAGCCAACGGTCAATTACGATTATGATGCCAAAACTGATCATTATGGTCAGAACGATCAGTCTGCAACGGATTATTTTAAGTTGGCAGTTAACTATTCCCCTGCATTTTGTGATTACAAAAGAAACAAAATAAAACGCCTGGAACACGAGAATCAGAAAGATAAAGCGCAGAGTGAATATGAAAAATTCAGACTGCAATGTTTCTCTGATAATAAATTTGGCTGGATACTGCATGGCTTATGGGCGGAAACCTGTGATGGAAAATCCATGGAAGAGTGCCGCGACTGGTCAGATATCCGAAAACACCCGCGTTTGTGCAAAGGTGATTTGCCAGCACTGGATTACCAAACCATCAAACCTTACCTATGCACTTCTCCCGGCATAGATTTACTGCAAGCGGAATGGGAAAAGCATGGTGTTTGTGCCTTTGATACTGCTAAAAACTATTTCAGCAAACAGCAGGAACTCTTCAACAAATTAGTTCTGCCGGAAGGCCGTCCTTCCAATGAAGAACTGATCCAATTCCTGCAAGAATATAATCCTGTATTGAAAGGTAGACATATTCAGATTAGTCGTGACGAATTCTATATCTGCTATAGCAAGAATTTTGAAGTGATTGATTGTCCGAAGCCTGAACATAAGAGATAGCAAAATGAATTATAAATATAAATTACTTCCGATTGCGATTGGCGCAGCATTGTTAGTGGGATGTGCAACCAAACCCGTCCATGATCCAGAAAATATTGTGGATGTCCGGGTTCTGGGCCTGAATGATTTTCATGGAGCATTGAAATCCCCCGGCCCTGACCAGCCGGGCGGCATTGAGCATCTGGCAACTTTGATTAAAGAGCTGAAACAAGAGAACCCGAACAACGTTGTTGTTGCGGCAGGGGATATGATCGGTGCCAGTCCGTTGCTTTCTTCCATGTTCCATGATGAATCCAGTATCGAGGCCTTATCTCTTGCCGGATTGGACGCGACTTCCGTCGGCAACCATGAATTCGACAAAGGCAAGGATGAGCTGTTGCGTAAGCAGAATGGCGGTTGTCATCCGGTGACAGGCTGTCAGGGACCAAAACCGTTTAAGGGGGCGGATTTCCAATATCTGTCTGCCAATGTCACAGTCAACGCAACAGGAAAAACACTGTTCCCTGAATACGTTATCAAAGAATTTGACGGTGTTCCGGTTGCCTTTATCGGGCTGACACTGGAAGGTACTCCTGCCATTGTGACACCGCAAGGCACAGAGGGGCTGACTTTCTCCAACGAAGTGAAAACTATCAACGCACTGGTGCCGGAATTGCAGAAAAAAGGCGTGAAAGCGATAGGGGTTTTGATCCACGAAGGTGCAGCACAGAAACGTGACGGCGGGAAAATTGATGTTAACGCCTGTAATGACGTGACTGGTAAAATACTGGAGATCGTCAGCCATCTGGATAAAGAGGTGGATTTTGTGATCAGCGGTCATACCCATCAGGCGTATAACTGCGTCATTAACGGCAAATCGGTGACTTCTGCCGAATCCAATGGTGCGTTGCTGACCCAATTGGATCTGAAATTGGATAAAACTACAAAAGATGTGGTGGATTTCAAAGCTAAAAATATTTGGGTTGATAACCGTAAATATGTCAAAGATCCCAAAATCAGTGAATTACTGTCATCCTACGAAAAAATAGCTACGCCGCTGGCAAACCGCGTTATCGGTAAACTGGAAAGCAACCTGACTAAAGAGAGTACAAATAGCGGGGAATCTGCGCTGGGCAAAGTGATCGCTGATGCGCATTTATATGCCACTACAGCCAAAGAGCATGGCGGAGCAGAGATAGCATTCGTCAATAATGGTGGTATCCGCGCACCGATGGATGCAGGAGACGTAACTTATAACGCGATTTATACCGTCCAGCCTTTTTCCAATATGATGGTGACCAAAACACTGACTGGCGAGCAGATCAAACGACTACTGGAACAACAATGGGATCGTACTCGTCCGCAAGTTTTGTTGATATCACACAGCTTCCAATATTTATGGGATAGCACCAAACCTGTGGGAGATCGCGTGATTGCAAGCTCGATGAAAATCAATAGTAAGCTTGTTGATATGAAAGCGAAATACCGCGTAGCATCCAATGAATATCTGGCAACGGGAGGCAGTAGTTTCTCTGTATTTAAAGAAGGCACCGATCCGGTATATAGCGTACCTGATGTAGATGCCGTAATTAAATACTTCACGGAAAAATCGCCAATTCAATATCCTAAACAGGATCGGATTATTGATATCGGTGCAAAATAATGTGACAACGGTAAAAGTTAACGCAGATCGCGGTAGCTAAAATAAATAGATCAAAGATACTGTAACGGTGTTTGATCCAGATCATAAGAGCAACGCTAATTATTATTATGCGTTGCTCTTATATATTTAACCCATGCTCAGTTTTATAGACAGTGCTAATTAATAGAAGACATTATATAATTCAGTAATATTTATGCTGATGATGATTATAAGGTGATAGTGATAAATGTAATGATTATTTAAATAACAGAAACAGTTATGGAGACGATTAATATGCAGAAAACGATGGCAAGGCTAATAAAAAATAAAATTGCCAAAATATTAACCTGTTCTATCAGTCTAATACTGGGAAGTACAACATTATCTTATGCTGCTGTTATTCCCCCCAATGTTCAATTAGCGGATAAGCAAGAAATAACTCGCAATAACTTTTCCGAACCCGGTTCTTTAGATCCACATAAATCTGAATCTAGCTCCGAATTTGATATTTTACAGGATTTTTTTGAACGTTTGGTTGATACGGATAATGAAGGGGATATTATCCCCGCTTTGGCTGAACGTTGGGAAACCAAAGATAATAAAACGTGGGTCTTCCATTTAAGAAAAGGAGTTAAATGGTCTGATGGTACACCAGTTACAGCCCATGATGTGGTCTTCTCTTTCCAACGGTTGGTCACGCCTGACACCATCTCTCCTTACGGTAGCTATCTT
Organism: Xenorhabdus sp. Sc-CR9; assembly: GCF_963897815.1. Lineage (NCBI taxonomy): Bacteria > Pseudomonadati > Pseudomonadota > Gammaproteobacteria > Enterobacterales > Morganellaceae > Xenorhabdus > Xenorhabdus sp. Sc-CR9. The sequence goes on along the minus strand of NZ_CAWQTY010000199.1, from coordinate 4,197 downwards.
ATTCAAGCTAAAATTGTAAATGCACAAGATGTGCTATCAGGTAAGAAAAACCCGGAAGAGCTGGGTGTCAAAGCGCTGGATGACGAAACAATAGAAATTACACTAGACAGGCCCAAAGCAGGTTTTCTGCAAATGTTGGCACATCCGTCCATGTCTCCAGTCAGTGAAAAAGTTGTCAAAAAACACGGTATTAAATGGACGCAGCCACAATTTTTTGTCAGTAATGGCCCTTTCAAACTCTCTGAATGGATCGTGAATGAAAAAATTGTCGGTGTCAGAAATTCCCATTATTGGGATGATAAAAATACCATCATTAATAAAATAACTCATCTGCCATTGTCAGATTATAAGGCTGATTTTAACCGTTATCTGACAGGTGAGATTGATATATCCAATGGTGGACCATCAGAATTCCTGCCTCTGATTAAAGAGAAATATGGCGATCAACTCCATGTCAGGCCCATTATTGGAGTCTATTATTATCTGTTCAATACGCAAAAGCCGCCATTTAATGATGTTCGGGTCAGGCAAGCACTGGCATTAGCCGTGGATAGAAACATTATTACTGACAAGGTATTGGGTAATGGTCAAAAGCCCGCCTATGATGTGGTAGCGCCTGGCACCGGAGGAATTTATTTAAAACATCCTGAATTTGCTTCATGGACACAAGAACAGCGTATTGCAAAAGCGAAAGAGTTACTGAATGAGGCGGGCTTTAACGAAAAGAATCCCCTCAAGCTTACCCTGCTGTATAACACCTCTGATGCCCATAAAAAAATTGCCATTGCTGCCAGCTCGACGTGGAGAAAAAATTTGGATGTGAACGTCATTTTACAAAATCAGGAATCTAAGACACAGAATGTGAGTATGACTCAAGGAGACTTTGAAGTGACGAGATATGCATGGAATGCGGATTATAATAATATGACCAGCTTTTTAGACATTTTCACTTCAGGCAATACGAATAATCATATGAGATATCAAAATGAGGAATTTGATAAATGGGCTTTAAAAGCTGATGAAACTAATGATCCGGCCGATTATCAACAGGCTATTGATATTCTTAATAAAGATATGCCTGCCATTCCGGTCTACTATTATATGCGGGTTAAATTAATCAAACCTTATGTTGGTGGTGTAGAGATTGATTCACTGGGAGGTATTAAGACAAAAAATCTTTATATTATAAAACACTAACCTTTAGTAATAAGAGCCTATTTAAGCAGGCTCTTATTACTTAATAAAGTTAATTAAAGTCATATTTAAAATAAAATGGTAGCGTAATGTAATAGCAAAAAAGCAATTAACGGAGGTTCAAAAAATGAAAAAAATCATGTCAAGTTTAATGAAAAATAAATTCATTAAAATTCTTACCTGTTCGATAGGAATGTTATTAATAAATATTATTCCATCTTATGCAGCCGTTGTTCCACCGGGCACACAATTGGCTGAGAAACAAGAGATTGTACGTAATAATGGCTCTTTTCCCGCCTCTTTGGATGTACATAAAGTAGAAAGTAATGTTGAACTGAATATCATTCATGATTTTTTTGATGGTTTGGTCTACACCGATAACAAAGGTAAAATTATTCCCCGTTTGGCGGAACGTTGGGAAACCAGCGATAACCAAACGTGGATCTTCCATATAAGAAAAGGTGCGAAATGGTCTGATGGCATTCCCATCACTGCTCATGATGTGGTGTTTAGCTGGCGTCGCTTGCTTGATCCAGAAATGGGATCGCCTTATGGTAGCTATCTCGGCACTGCCCACGTGACTAATGCAAATGACATATTGTCAGGTAAGAAAAAAGCAGAAGAACTTGGTGTTAAAGCGCTGGATAATTCCACTCTGGAAGTAAAGCTGGATAAACCAGTGGCTTATTTCTTACAGATGTTAACCCATCCGATTTTAGTGCCTATTAGTGAAAAGGTTGTCCAAAAATACGGTGATAAATGGACGCATCCTGATAATTTTGTTGGCAGCGGGGCATTCAAATTATCTGAATGGAAAGTGAATGAAAACGTGATAGGTGTCAGGAATACTCATTACTGGGATAATGAAAACACAATAATCAATAAAGTCACTTATCTTGCCCTTGTATCAGAAAAATCAGACTTAAACCGTTATCTTGCAGGGGAAATTGATATTACCTTTACCATTCCTTTGGACTCCTTTACATCATTAAAGAAAACGTTGGGCGATCAGGTTCATATTGACCCGATGCTAAGCACTTATTATTACGTCTTTAATACCAAAAAACCGCCATTTGATGATGTCAGAGTCAGAAAAGCATTAAGTTTAGCCATTGATAGAGAAGTGATTGCTGAAAAGATATTGGGAATGGGGCAACTTCCCGCTTACAGTATTCTTCCGCCCAATATTGGTGGGATCACATTAACCCCCCCAGAATATGCTTCATGGACACAAGCACAGCGGATTAAAAAAGCCAAAGAACTCTTGAATGAAGCAGGTTTTAACGAGAAAACCCCCCTCAAATTTGCTTTGCTTTATAACACGAGAGAATCACATAAAAAAATTGCCATTGCCGTCACCTCCATGTGGAAAAAGAACCTTGGCGTTGATGTCACTTTGCAAAATCAAGAATGGAAAGTAATGTTGGATAATATGCACCAGAATAAATTTGATGTTGTCAGATACGCATGGACAGCAGATTACAATAGCCCAATGTCTTTCCTGGATACTTTCCTGACAGGAAGCAGCCATAACATACCGCTATATGAAAATAGTCATTTTGATCAGATGGTGATTAAAGCTGGTGAAACTAATGACACGGCTTATTATCAAAAAGCGATGGATATTTTCAATAATGATATGCCAGTGATCCCTGTTTATCATTATGTTATTAATCGCATGGTTAAACCGTATGTTGGTGGGTTCTATGTAAGCCCAATGGATTATGTTTCTACAAAAGATCTCTATATTATTAAACATTAAAAATAAATTATATACCCATTGAATTTCAAGATGCAGCACGACGGCGAGGGAATGACAAATTCGTCGGGAACGATTTGCCCAGCCAAAGGCTGGCCTCCGGTGAAAGGCAGGAGCCTTTCATTAATCCCTTGGAGCATAGATAACTATATGACCGGGGAGTGTGAGCGCAACCAACAAAGCGGCAACTTGAAAGACGACAGGTATAGCCTGTTTTAACAGGCTATAATTATAGGTATCGATAAGTTATCAAAGTTCTAATTTGGATAAATAAGAATAAATACAATTATGGAGGGTGAAAATATGATAAAAATCACCAATATTAAAAAAATAAAACTATTAACTTGTGTCATTGCATTAATATGGGGGAATATCTCACTATCTTATGCAGCGGTTGTCCCCGAGGGAATGCAATTAGCTGATAAACAGGAAATTGTGCGTGATAATATTTCAGAACCCGCCTCATTGGATGTCCATAAAGTTTCAAGCGATACTGAATTTGATATCATTCACGATTTTTTTGACGGATTAGTTTCTACCAATAGGCAAGGTAATATTGAACCGAGATTGGCGGAGCGTTGGGAAACTGAAGATAATAAAACATGGATTTTCCATTTAAGAAAAGGGATCAAGTGGTCAGATGGTACACCCATTACAGCACATGATGTGGTGTTTAGTTGGCAGCGTTTAGTCACCCCAGATATTGTTTCGCCTTACGGTAGCTATCTTGGTGATGCGACTATTATTAATGCTAACGATGTACTCAGAGGTAAAAAGAAAAGGGAAGAGTTGGGCATTAAGGCACTGGATGATATGACGATAGAAGTCAGATTGGAAAGACCAAAGGGCGACTTCCTACAGATATTAACCCATTCTGTTATGGTCCCTCTTAATGAGAAGGCAATAAAAAAGTATGGTGATAAATGGACAAGACCAGAAAATTTTATCGGTAGTGGGCCTTTTAAATTGTCTGATTGGAGAGTAAATGAAAGAGTTATTGGTATAAGAAACTCTCATTATTGGGATGATAAAAATACAATTATCGATAAAGTCACTTAGAACCTATTCAGAATTTTTCCTGCGCAGTAATAGGATAAGAAAGGCCAAATTAACAAACTGAAGGCTGGTATTTAAATAGCGTTCACAGTTTTTCCATAAGCGGCGGCATTTATCCAGCCAGGCAAATGAACGCTCGACCACCCATCGGTTGGGGATAACCTTGAAGGTATGAAGCTCATCACGTT
>NZ_CAWQTY010000198.1:0-22469 GCF_963897815.1 Xenorhabdus sp. Sc-CR9 | reverse complement strand
AATTTCCAGCTATCATCTGTTAACATTAGTCTTGGCATTTGGGGTAATTGTTTTGATTTTTGGCGAAACCATTATAACAGCCCCATTTGCTGCTTGCTTTTTATACCAAAAAGATCAACACGCTCTAGAAAAACAACAAACAAATGTTTGGTTTTCATTGTGTATTTTTTATCGTTGGATAAATTAATGGAGGATGTAATGAATTTAGTTAAAAGCGAGGAAAAGATAACTCTTCAGTCATATAGCACGCTATATGACTGAAGATCCGTTTACTTGCTTAGTTTGAAATTAGAAGCTTGCTAATTATCATATATTATTTCTTATCAACCAATATATGATATGAAACTGCAATACCTGCGGCTTGACCAGCAAGTGAAGGCTCATCACTGGCTAAGTACAATCCTGAAATATAGTGGCCATCAACAGCATATTTTCTATAGTTACTGGCATAGCGTTGACCAAGCCTAAATTGACGACCGTCACTTAATGTAAAGAATGCCTCATCAACAGCACCATTTCCCCATACTTCCACACTGGTTATAACACTATCATTTAGTTCAATTGAGTTTGATTCTGAGGTCACTGTACCCAGAGTATGAGATGATCCATTAGTAAATGTAATTTTTATACCTCCAACTCTAGGAGCGTTTCCAATTCTCTGTACATATCCAATCAGTGATTGTATTTTATTATATTCCCCATTAATTAAAGAGGGTTTGAGTGGTTCTTCCATTTGCTCGTCTTCGGTAAGAGCCTGGAGTCTTGTTTTGTTTGTTGAGCGATCAAATACAGTGGAATAACTGATAGTTTTCGGATAAAAGCTCTGATCAAGATTATTATTTTTTATATGATCAATGACTTCAAGGCACTCTAATCCATGTAATAAACAATACCCTCTTACAGACAATAGATTATTAGTAATCGTTGTTGCTGTTGAGGTATTTACCGCATTATCGTATTCACGGGTATACATTTCATGAATATAGGTATTGGCCTTGGCATATAGCTTTTCGATAAGCTGCTTTAATTCATTAACTTCTATATCTGTTAGCAAAATATCATTTTTCTTCTCTATACCCATTTTCCAGTAAGGTGCCTGTAACATAAGCGTATTGGTGTACATTGGAAGAATTTGATAATTTGTTTTATTATCAAAAGATTTGAATTTTTCATCTATACTTACCAGATATCTCGCTAAGAACATATATGCGTCATGGCTTTCTTGAGTGCCTGGTGAAGTTTCTAGCATATATTCCACATGTTCCATCTTGCCTTTTATTTCTTGTATCTCTCCGTTCAGTATTCCTTGAATAGTTTTTAAATTCGCTTCCTCTATCATCTGTTCTACTTTTTGGAGAATTTGCTCCCAGGTATTGTCTGTTTGTTGCGGCCAAAATAGCCCTAGCAAAAAAGATATTGCTGAACCCGGCCCGGGAATAAAGCCTATACCCCCAATAATGGCATCTTTTATTATTGATGACATATCCCATTCATAATTAGGGGTAGAAACTGCATAAGGTGCTGTTAATATAGATTCATTAATTAAAGATAATGTCTCTGAAGGTTGTGATTCATTTGTGTTCATAAGTTCGTTATTCATGATTTTATTTCTTACCTTAAAAATATAATTTGAAATTTATTTATTATACCGGTTGTCTTTCAAGTTGCAGATTTGTTGGCTGCAACTTGATATTCATAGGGTAGATAAATGATATTTTATCTCATTATTTGTCATAACCTGTGACAAAGGCCCGTTTATCCGTATCGTTGTAAATGACAACCTTACTGTAATATACAGAATTGCTAGGTGAGTTCAATATTCCATCTTCTCCTGCTTTTACAATGATAGATGAATGTTCGAACCATTCTGATGTAAAAGAATGAGACCAATAAAAAACAGCTCTCACTGATGCGGCAGGGCCGGAATTAGCTACATAATAATTTGGTCGTGTTTCAGGAATAATTGGTGTATCAGTTCTTGTTGCTTGGATAGACGAATGTGGCTCTATTGTCATATCCTTATAATTACTAATTGAAAGAGGTTCTGAAAAAGGTGTATTTTTGATATCAGTTTCTGATCCTATGTTGTTACTAATTTTTATACTACCACCACTTATATTTATTGTAATCATAAGGAGTTCTCCTGTTAAATTTAATGTTGAATAAAATATATTATATATTTATTAGTGTGTAAGGTACTTTTTTGCTGTGTTTTATCTTTTGCCTATCATTAAAACATAGACTTGTTTATATCGTTGTAATGCCTTTTACTTCTGGATATTTATCGGTGTTATTATTGAATGTGTTTAATCTAAGCACTATTTCAGTAGGTATTCTAATCTGGTTTTTGAGATTATGTGAAAACTAAAAAATAGTTATTTGTTTTAATATTTATATGCTTTTAAGAAATAGTATTTTCAGTGATTAGATAAGATTAATATGTGTGATGGTGCATGTGTTTTCATGCTATCCCTAAACATAATTTATGTTTGACCTTATATTTAAGTGTTATGGGGATAAGTTTTCGTTTCATATTATATAAAGTAAATAACAAAAATACGTTGGATATAGCCCAATATAATTGGGCTAATGGCTATACCCGTTGTCTTTCAATTTTTGTAGCTGCATCTTAAAATACATTAGGTACATATTTTAAACTATATTATTTAGCATAAGGGAAATGTAAAAGAATGGCCAGGGTAAAATGTTAGGGTAAAGTAATATCCCCTCCCGCAATCAGTTTGACATGATGAATTTGCGGGTAATGTTCAGTCATCTTTTTTTGGCGCAGCCACCAGTGCAGATAATCCGCATCATGGTAATGTGAATTAAATAATAAGCCGACTACACTGCCGCTATGGGCGACGTTCAAGCCATAAATGCCGGCTTGTTCGACTAAATCCCGTAATTGTTCAAAACAGGGTTTAGGCAGGATTGATTGATTGGCGATGGCACTCAGTGTACAGGCTTCACCAAGACGATAATTATCATGCTGTTGGTTTGCAGCGAGGAATTTTTCCCATGCTTGTTGGAGCAGGGAAGCATTATCCAGCAGCTGTGAACGGTGATCTTGCTGATGGAATTTTTCCGTTAAAATGATTTGTGGGCTTTCCAGCAGCAAAATATCGACATCAGGCTTCCAGTCGAAAGGAATTTGAGTTTGGGCCGTAAGATGATCAAACAACGTTAATTGCTCAAATATAGTACTGTCGGTGGGTTCTAGTTTTACACAGAGTTGGGCAAGCGTTTCACTGTTTAGTGATTTACCTAATAATTTTGCAGTTGCATGTGCGGTTGCAGCGATATCTGCTGTGCTGCTGGCCATGCCTTTGGCAAGCGGGATTGCTGATTGATATTCAATGCGTAGGGTCGCAGAAAATTTCAGAGGAATTTGCCAGTAATCCAGCAATAAATTTACCATCTGGCGCATACGCTGTCGTTCATGTCGTACTGGAATGCCTTCACTGACTGATACACAACTGAACCAATTAATCGGGCAGGAGATTAATTTTTCCCCCCCAAGTAACCATCCTTGTAAAAGCTCGCCACAAGAAGCAGGGCAGCAGGCTTCAGCCATGTGAAAGCACTTGTTGCATGGCGGCAATCAGGCGTTGATTCTCCCGTTCACTGCGTATAGAGATTCGATAGTAACGTTCATCTAACCCTGCATAATTTTGGCAATGACGGATCAGAATCCGATGTTTAAGCAAGGAATGCCATAAATCAATATTGAGTTTATTGCAGCGGAAGAACAGGAAATTGGCTGACGGAGACCAGATGGTCAGTTCAGGAAAGAAAGTAAGATGTGTCCACAGATAATGTTGCTGTGATTTTAGCCATTGATGTGTGGCAGCAATATAAGAGTGATCATTAAGTAAAATCTCACCAACCAGAGCCGCAAAAGCGTTGATTGACCACGGCTCTCTCTGTTTTTTCATCTCTGCGATCCCGGCTATATCACCACTGAGTAGATAGCCCAATCGCAGCCCGGGAATGGCGAAAAATTTTGTCAGTGAACGCAATATATAAAGATGTTTATTGGTCGGAAATTGAGGGAACATTCCCCGGTTATCAGGCATAAAATCAATGAAGGCTTCATCAATAATTAATGAGATTGCCTGTATTTCGCAATATTCCACCAGTGATTGCAGGAACTGGTTGTCAGGCATTAAACCCGTCGGATTATTGGGTGTGGCTATAAAAACACAATCGGGTTGAATATTAGCAAGCGTATCCAATAGGCGTAGATCGGGCTGAAATCCAGCATCTTCTGTTAGTGGATACTCAATAATCTCCGCCTCAATATGTTGTAAGGCGCGATGATACTCAGCAAAACTGGGGATGAGAAGCAAGGCCCGTTTCGGGGAGAGGTAACGAACAACGGCGTAGATCAGTTCTGTAGCGCCATTACCCGCTATCACCGAAGTATAATCACATTGATGAGCGGTTGCGATTGCCTGATGTAAATGGCGATATTCCACATCGGGATATTTTTCGATACAAGCGAGCTGATTTTTAATCAACGTCTTGACCCGTTCAGGTGCGCCCAGCGGATTGATATTGGCGCTGAAATCAATCAGTTGACTGGCTGATAGGCCATATTTCTCAGCAACTTCAATGATATTGCCACCATGTTCACTCATGTGCCTGCTTTCCCATTAAAAATTTTTAGTTTTTGAAGAGAGTTCACTGAGCGTGGGGAAAGTCGAATCAAAAGAGAGTGCTGTACTCAAATTAACGACATCACCAATCACAATCAGCGCTGGGGCATGTAGATTTTTCTCTTCTACTTTTGCGGCCAAGGTTTCCAGTGTGCTTATAACCTTATCTTGCTTGGGATGACAAGCATACATGAGTACCGCTGCGGGCGTTGAGGGAGATTTGCCATGCAGCATTAATTGTTGGCAGATTTCTGTCAGACGACTCATCCCCATCAGAATAACCAAGGTTCCTTCCAACTGGGCGAGTATATTCCAATTCTGCTGTTCGTTGCCTTGGGAGGTATGACCGGTCACGATATGAAAGCCTGATGCGTAATCGCGGTGTGTGACCGGAATACCCGCATAGGCTAATCCGCCGATTGAGGAACTAATACCCGGAATAATTTCAAACTGAATGCAATTCTGTGCCAACACCTCGACTTCTTCCCCCCCTCGGCCAAATACGTAAGGATCGCCTCCTTTCAGGCGAACAACCTGCTTTCCTGCCTGCGCGTACCTCACCAGAATTTGATTAATCTCTTCCTGCGGGATGGGGTGGAAATCATGCTCTTTCCCCACATTAATGATTTCGCACTGTTCTGGTGCCTGAGCAATAAGTTCAGGATTGACGAGACGGTCATGAACAATGACCTCGGCAGAGTGAATACAGTTCAGCCCTTTGACGGTAATTAAACCTGCTTCCCCGGGGCCTGCACCAACTAACCATACTTTGCCTTTATTCATGGAATTACCTCTATTGGGTATATTTTTGCCGTCTTCCAGACGGCAAAACGAAATCCATTTAAGGATAGATAATTAAAAGAAAAATATATTTTTATATATGATCAAATATCAACCTTCATTCTTCATAGGAGCAAATGATTATTTTCATGCTTTTATTTTATTGGGTTTATTATTATTGTGTTTTCGTTGTTGTGGGTTTCATTATCACGTTAGTTTGATGAAATTAAATTTGATTTATATCAACATAAATATCAATTTTTTAAAATATTAATTATTTTCAATATAATCATCGTTAACTATTAGTGATATTTTCCGTGATTAATAACTTGTCATTTTATTAGTTCTTTATGCTGCTTGATTTTATGGTAAAAGATTATATATTTCAGTATGTTGGTTTTGTTTTATTGGTTTTTTAAATGGGTTTCTTTGTGTTAATTTTTATTTGTCATAATATAAAAACCTTTTCTTAATATAATAATCATGAGCAAGATCACAAAAGGAATAAAGGATGTTTTTATAAAATTAAAAACTGTGTATTTTGAAAATTAAGCCGTCTCTCTTATTTGTGTTTATTTTAAAGTGAAAATGTAGTGATAATGTTAACACCTATGCTTCCATTTTGTTATTAACATAAAATTAAAATTTTAATTCTGTCTATTTGGATGAGACTGACTTTATTGTCATGAATTAACTAAATGACGTTTGTTTGATAAATATCAATGAATGGAAATGGGATATTGAAATTCTAATATCAATACATAATTTTATATTCAATGTATTTCGAGATGCAGGCAATCCAATTGCAACTTGAAATACGAAGGATATACATGTTTGGAGAAAGCAGATGCAACAGAGATATGCTTTTGTCATTGCCGGTACAGGTAGTGGTTGCGGAAAAACGACAATTGCGCTGGGCATCATGCGGGCATTGATGAATCGTCACCTGAGAGTGCAGCCGTTCAAAATCGGGCCTGATTATCTGGATGGTGGCTGGCATCGTGTTGCAACTGGCATCGCTTCGCACAATCTTGATGCGTTTATGTTACCTGTTCCCATTTTGAATGGCCTGTTTAATCAGGCCATGGTTGATAAAGATGTTGCTGTCATTGAGGGCGTTATGGGGCTATATGATGGCTATGGCGCTGATCCCAATTATTGCAGTAGCGGAGCGATGGCAAAACAGCTTGGTTGCCCGGTGATTTTACTGTTGGATGGCAAGGCGGTTTCCACTTCCATTGCGGCGACCGTGATGGGGTTCCGGCAATTTGATCCTATGCTCAATATCGCTGGTGTGCTGATAAATCGCGTGAATCATGACAGCCATTTTCAGTTGTTGAAGCAGGCTATTGAGCATTATTGTGATATTCCCGTTTTGGGAAGAATTCCTGTAATGGCAGATGTTGCGCTTCCTTCCCGTCATCTTGGCCTGATTTCGGCACAAGAACGAGGTGAACAACAGGAGGAATGTTGGTCGCATTTGGCCCGGCAAATCGAAGTATCGGTAGATTTGGATAAGTTATTGGCCCTGACGCAATTGTCTGATTTCCCGGAAGGAGATATTGATGCCCTCGTCGATCCCGCTATGGGGCAGGGTTTGACGCTTGCTCTGGCGGAAGACGAAGCGTTTCATTTCTATTACCCCGATAACTTGTTGCTGCTGGAAAAAGCAGGTGTTGCTATCAAACGTTTTAGCCCGTTACATGACCATCAATTGCCAGCGTGTCAGATGATTTATCTGGGAGGAGGGTATCCCGAGCTTTATGCGCAGGAGCTATCCGCCAATCACACTATGCACTCAGCATTACGGCAGGCACATCAAAAAGGCATTCCTATTTATGCGGAGTGCGGTGGCTTGATGTATCTCGGGGAAGCCCTGACTGACGCACAAGGTGTGCGGCATAACATGGTGGGGTTAATTGCAGGTGAAAGCCAGATGAGAGATCGCCTGCAACGCTTTGGTTATTGTGAAGCTACGGCAATGCAGGATACGCCCTTGGTGGCGAGAGGGGAAACACTGCGTGGGCATGAGTTTCATTACTCAGATTTTATCACTGGGCAATCACCCATTTTTGACTGTGTGAAATGGCGTGATGGTTCTGCTCAGTCCACACACAAAAAAGTACAGAAACACTGGCAGGGAGGCTACCAGAATGGCAATACGCTGGCGGGATATCTACATATCCATTTTGCCCAACGCCCTGGTTTGCTTCATCGCTGGCTGACGGCAGCACGGAGGCTGTTATGACGGTATTACTGTGGTTTGCTGCTTTTCTTTTGGACATGAAACTGGGAGATCCCCCTCATTGGCCGCATCCCGTACGCTGGATTGGTCGGTTTATCACTCAGGCAGAACAAATTATCCGCCGAATTTGCCAAACTGAAATCAGCCTGAAATGGGGTGGAGTGCTGTTATGGCTGGTGGTTGTGGGCAGTGTCTGGCTGGTGAGTTATTGGATTCTGCAATTCGCCTATGGCATGACGTTCTGGTTGGGCTGTTTGATTGAAATTTGGCTGATTTATACCGTTCTGGCAGGACGTAGCCTTAGTGATGCGGCGGATGCGGTTTATCAGGCATTGCGACAAGAGAATTTGGTTGCCAGCCGTGAACAGCTCGCCAGAATTGTCGGGCGGGAAACTGCTCAACTGCAAGCACCACAAATCAGCCGTGCTGCCATTGAAACTGTGGCGGAAAACAGTGTGGACGGGGTAATTGCCCCGTTGTTTTTCCTGATGCTTGGTGGTGCTCCACTTGCCATGACCTATAAAGCAATCAATACCCTTGATTCTATGGTTGGTTATAAAACCCCCCGATACCGGGCGCTGGGGATGTTTTCGGCACGGATGGATGATGTGGCAAATTGGTTACCGGCACGTTTGGGATGGCTACTGCTGGCGCTGGCGGCGAAATGGCAGGGGTTGGATTTCCGGCAGGCACTGCGTATCGGTTGGCGTGATCGCTATCAACACAGTAGCCCCAATTCTGGCTGGTCGGAGGCGACGGTGGCAGGAGCATTGGGTATCCGTCTTGGCGGGCCTGGCATCTATTTTAATCAGCTTGTTGAAAAACCGTGGATCGGAGAGGCAAAACGCGAAGTCATTCCTGACGATATCCCACTTTCTGTGCAAATGATGATGATGGCATCAATGATGGCACTCCTGCTGTTTGCGTTGCTGCATAGTTTGTTTAGCGTGATGTTACCGCCGTCAGGGATGGTTTGAGGAGGAAAATAGAATGAATAACTATACCCAACAACCACAGCAATATATCCAACAACCACAACAGATTGAACGTAATAGCTTTGAGATTATCACTCGTCTTATTTGCGAGTTACGCCCTGATTATCGGTTTGTGGATGAAGATCAGGAAGCGATAATCAAACGGGTGATCCATACCACTGCCGATTTTGATTGGCTTGATATCCTCTATTTCTCCCCTGAAGTTTTGCATCTTATCCGAGACGGTATTTTGCGGGGCTGTACGTTATATACCGATACCACCATGGTGTTGTCCGGTATCAATAAAACGCGCTTGGCCCAATATGGCAGTAAATGTTGCTGTTATATCAGCGATTCCCGTGCCATTCAGGTGGCAAAAAGTCAGCAAATCACACGTTCAATGGCAGCAGTAGATCTAGCCCTGCAAGAGTCAGGGGAAAAGATTTTTGTCTTTGGTAATGCACCGACCGCGCTATTCCGTCTGATGGAGCATAAATTTTCCCCGATTGCGGTGATCGGTGTCCCCGTTGGGTTTGTTGGTGCGGAAGAATCCAAAAATACCCTTATCAACAGCGGGCTGAGTTGTATTGCCGCGAGAGGCCGCAAAGGGGGAAGTAATATTGCAGCCGCCATTATCAACGCCATTCTTTATCGGATGCCTGAGGTGCGGGATGAATGAGATCAATGGCCTTGAAACAGATGGTCTCGGTACGGTCTGGCACAGGGGAAAACAATACCGCAAGGGCTATACCACGGGATCTTGCGCAACAGCCGCAGCACGGGTGGCTGCGTTGATGATCTTGCGCCAGCAGATTATTCATCAAGTTTCGATTGTTACGCCTTCTGGTGTCACATTGGCCTTGAATGTCGAACAGCCGTTGATCGAAGGGCAACAAGCGATAGCCGCTATCCGCAAAGATGGTGGAGATGATGTGGATGCAACTCATGGCATGTTGATTTTCGCTCGCGTTGTCCTGAATGACAGCGGCGTAATTACATTGGATGGCAGGGAGGGTATTGGCAGGGTGACGCGGGTGGGAGTTGGCTTGCCCATTGGTTGGGCTGCCATCAATAAAACGCCACGGCATACTATTGAAGAAGCAGTACGGGAGGTGATTGGCCCACTTCGGGGAGCGGATATTGTGATCTTTGCGCCAGAAGGGGAAGAACGGGCGAAGAAGACTTATAACGACCGACTGGGGATTAAGGGAGGGATCTCGATTATTGGTACGACAGGCATCGTGACACCAATGTCGGAAGAGAGCTGGAAACGTTCTCTGGCACTTGAATTGGAGGCTAAGCGAGCCGACGGGATGGAGCGCATTATTTTCGTACCGGGAAATCATGGTGAACGTTTTGTCAGCCAGCAATTGGGTATTGATGGGAATTGTGTCGTCACGATGAGCAATTTCGTCGGATATATGTTGCAAGAAGCGGTACGTTTGGAATTCCGCCATGTGGTGTTGGTGGGGCATGTCGGCAAACTGGTGAAAATCGCTTCAGGTATTTTTCATACCCATAGTCACATTGCCGATGCACGCATGGAAACGCTGATCGCAAATCTGGCTTTGATGGGTGCCCCTTTTGAATTGATTCAGGCGGTGGATCAATGTGATACCACTGAAGCCGCCATTGAATTAATTACCGAACAAGGCTGGCAGGCGGTATTCCAACAAATTGCCCGGAAAATCTGCTGGCGTATCGATCAAACGCTGCGTTTCGCCAGTAGTAAACCTCAGTGTGATGCCATTCTGTTTTCTTTTGATAATCAAGTGTTGGGCTGTAATCGGCCAGTAAATGAAATCGTGGAGGACTTTCGATGATCACCGTCGTTGGCATTGGTCCCGGAGATACAGCAAACCAAACACTGGCCGCGCTGGATGCGATAGAGCAGGCGGAAGTATTGGTGGGTGGGGCACGTCATCTTGCCGAGTTTCCTCATTTCAGCGGTGAAACCCGCCGGGTGAATGCTGATATGGATGGATTGATGCTGTGGCTTGAACAGCATCAACACCGACAAATTGTAGTGCTGGCTTCGGGCGACCCCCTCTTTTATGGCATTGGCAAACGGATTGCGGCGCATTTTTCTGCCCGGAACGTCGGAGGGGAAAATGTCCGCATCATTTCTGGCATCAGCTCAATCCAATATTTATGCGCCCGTATTCTGCTGGACATGAACGACATCTATCTCACCAGCAGTCACGGGCGTAAGCCGGATTTTGACTGGCTGCTCCAACATGAAAAAGTTGCGATGGTGACGGATGAGGTGGTTGGCCCTTACCGGATCGCACAAGAAATTCTGGCACACGGGCAGCAGCGTCACATGGTGATTGGTGAAAATTTATCGCAGGAAAATGAGCGGATTGTTTGTTTAAACGCGGAGCAGGTCGCCCAGCGTGGCGATATTCATTATGGCTTGAATGTAGTGGTGATCCTGAATGAAAGATGAACTGTTTTTACGCGGTCATCGCATCCCCATGACCAAAGAAGCGATTAGGGCGTTGGTATTGGAGCGTCTGGAACTGGAGGAAGCAAGATACTTTATTGATGTCGGAGCGGGTACAGGCAGCGTCAGTATTGAAGCCGCACTGCGTTATCCCGCGTTGGATATCCTTGCCATTGAACGCAAAGAGGAAGCCTTGTCGCTGATTGCTGAGAATATCCGGCATTTTGGTTGCCATGCGGTACGTATTCAGTCTGGCATGGCTCCTGTGCCATTAGCTCATTCCACTGATGCCATTTTCATTGGCGGGACTGGCGGACATCTTATTGAAATGATTGATTGGGCGCTCGCGCACCTGAATCAGGACGGTCGTTTAGTGATGACCTTTATCCTGCTGGAAAACTTCACGCAGGCATGGTCACACCTGAAAACCTGTCAGGTGACATCGCTGGACGGACGTGAAATTCAAGTGGGGGAACTGACTGCATTGGGGCAAGGACATTATTTCAAACCCAACAATCCGACTTATTTGATTGCCTGCCGGAAATGTTCCGAACAAGAAGTGTACTGGCAAGAGGAACAGGATGATGTCTGAACATATTGGTCATATCGATTTTGATACTGAAAAAGTCTGGTTTGTCGGCGCAGGGCCGGGGGATAAGAGCCTGATTACCTTAAAAGGCTATCAATTGTTACAGCAGGCTCAACTGGTGATTTATGCAGGATCGCTGATTAATCGGGAATTGCTGGAATATTGTCGGGCGGATGCTGAATGCCATGACAGTGCGGGGATGACGTTAGCGGAAATCACCGACTCAATGGTGAGGGGTGTAAACGCAGGTAAGTTGGTCATTCGCCTGCAAACGGGAGATTTGTCGTTGTTCGGCTCTATTCGTGAACAGGCTGAAGAACTGGCAAAGAGAGGCATTGGTTTTGTTTCTGTGCCGGGGGTGAGTTCATTTCTTGGCGCTGCTGCACAATTGGGGGTGGAATATACCGTCCCCGAAGTTGCGCAAAGCCTGATTATTACCCGTATCGAAGGCCGAACCCCCATGCCGCCACGGGAAACGCTGGAAGCCTTTGCCACCCATCAGACTTCAATGGCGATCTTCCTTTCGGTGCAGGATATCACGGGGGTCGTTGCCCGATTGATTGAAGGCGGTTATCCACAGGAAACACCGGTTGCCGTGGTTTATAAGGCGACATGGCCGGACTGCCAGATAGTGCGTGGCACATTGGAGACCATTACAGAACAGGTACGCTGTGCCGGTATCCGCAAAACAGCTCTAATTTTGGTAGGTGCTTTTCTTGGAGAAGAATTTCACTATTCAAAACTGTATGACGCGAGGTTCAGCCATGAATACCGCCGCGCCTGAAAAAACGAGAGCCTTATTCTGCCTGACCGCAGGCGGTATTGCATTGGCACACCGCTTGCGCTCTCATCTGGAGATGGATTGTTTTACTTCTCCTGAATTGGTGGAGACCGGATTCATTGCTTTTGATGACACTTTTTCCAATACGGTACGCAAAGCATTTATTCAATATGACTCGTTAGTCATGATTGGAGCGACGGGGATCGCCATTCGGGTTATTGCGCCGTTGCTCAAGGATAAAATGACCGATCCTGCGGTTGTGGTGCTGGATGAAAAAGGGCAGTTTGCCATTAGTTTGCTGTCCGGGCATATGGGGGGAGCCAATGAACTTGCACAGCAGATCGCGGATATTCTTGATAGTCAGGCGGTTATTACTACTGCAACAGATGTTAACCAACTCGCGGCACTGGATATGTTATCTCAACAACTTGACGGGGAAATGGAAAATTTCCGCGCCAATATCAAAACTGTCAACCAAATGCTGGTCAATGGTCGGCGTGTGGGTATTTGGTGGCATCCCGCATTGCGTGGTGAAAAAGATCACTACGATACGCGTGGATTTATTCCGGTTGACGATTTTAATTGCCTGCCTGAACTGGATGCCTTGGTGTACGTCAGCTATGAGCAGGAAAGGCTGGTGCTGGCGATCCCAACGTTTAAACTGGTTCCTCGCCGCATTGTCGCAGGAATCGGCTGTCGGCGTGGCATCGAAACTGAACGGGTAGCACAATTGCTGGAACGCCATCTGGTTGAGCACAGTTTTGATCCGCTGGCATTGAAAGCCATTGGCAGTGTGGAGTTAAAGAAATCAGAACCTGCATTAATTCAATTGGCGGAAGAGCGTCAGATTCCGTTCCAAATCTTCTCCGTAAATCAGCTTGCCCAATGTGAACAGGCATTTCCGGCTTCTGATTTTGTCCGAAAAACTGTGGGCATAGGCTGTGTCTCCCAACCGGTAGCCTGGCTGATGAGCCAAGGACATCTGGTTGGTCATACCCTGCGTGAGCAGGGAGTCACCATCACATTAGGAGTATTGCATCCATGTTAACTGTCATTGGAATTGGGCCGGGCCGCGAAGCCATGATGACGCAGGAAGCGATTGCCGCGTTGAAAGCTGCCGATATCGTGGTGGGTTACAAAACCTATACCCATTTGGTGAAACCATTGGTAGGCGATAAAGAAATTATCAAAACCGGTATGTGCAAAGAGATTGAACGCTGTCAGACGGCTATTGATCTGGCAGAACAGGGGAAAAATGTTGCGGTGGTTTGCAGCGGTGATGCGGGCATTTATGGCATGGCGGGGTTGATTCTGGAATTGGTCAGTCAACAAAAGCGCAATGTGGAAGTCAGGCTGGTGGCTGGTGTGACAGCAAGTACGGCTTGTGCGGCTTTGCTTGGCGCACCTTTGATGCATGATTCTTGCCATATCAGCCTGAGCGATCTGCTTACACCGTGGGAGGTGATTGAAAAGAGAGTGCGAGCGGCAGCTGAAGCGGATTTTGTGGTCTGTTTCTACAATCCGCGCAGCCGGGGGCGCGAAGAACATTTGGCGCGGGCATTTTCCCTGATGGCTCCGTGGAAATCGGCAGAAACACCTGTTGGGGTGGTGAAAGCCGCAGGGCGCAAGCATGAGGATAAATGGCTGACGACCTTCGGTGAAATGGATTTTTCCCGCGTTGACATGCGCAGTCTGGTGATTGTGGGCAATCAATCAACCTACATACGCGATGGGTTAATGATAACCCCGAGAGGGTACAAACTATGAAACGGTCATTGATCCATATTTTTGGCGGCACAAGTGATGCCCGCCAAATTTGCGAGATGATGGATATTGCAGGCATGGATTATTGTTTGTCGGTGGCAACACCAACGGGAGCACAGCAGGCGGAGGGAATTCGCGGTGAAATTGTCATTGGCCGGATGGAGTCAGAAGGCATGGTCAAAGATCTGCAACAGCGGGGTACGAGTATGGTGATTGATGCTTCTCACCCTTATGCAGAACGATTGAGCCAAAACGTTGCCAGCGCGAGCCAAAAATTGGGGGTTCCTCTTATTCGTTATATCCGCCCCAGCGATATTGATGCCGTTGAGCATGCTCTCATCCATAAAGTGACAACTATTGAACAGGCATGTGAAGTGGCATCTCGCTTAGGTTCACGTATTTTGCTGACCACGGGCAGTAAGCAATTAGCCGATTACTTAACTTACTTGAAGGGAAAGACGGTGCTGGCTCGTGTATTGCCGACAGCAGAAGTGCTGGTGATGTGTGAATCCTTGGGTTTATCCGTCGATCAGATTTTTGCCCTGAAAGGTCCGTTCAGCGCTGATTTCAATCGGGCATTTTACCAATTTTGTCAGGCAGAGGTGGTAATCACCAAGGAATCAGGTGAACAGGGGGGATTTAAAGAAAAAATTGAGCCGTGCCTTTCCCTTGGGTTGCCTTGCATCGTGATTTGCCGTCCAGATTATCCCTTTGTTGGTGAAGGGATAACACAGGTCAATGGGTTGGAAGAAATGGAACATTTGTTAGCCCGAAAAACTTGGCAAAAATAGGTTGGCGAATTTTTCAATATAGATAACCAATAAGGAAAAGCGAAATGAAAAAAGCATTATTGGTGATAAGTTTCGGAACCAGTTATCCAGAAACACGGCAAAATAATATTGAAGCCTGTGAGCAGCAATTGGCATCTGTTTTTCCCGACAGAGATCTATTTCGGGCATTTACTTCCGGCATGATCATCCGCAAATTACGCCAGCGTGATGGCATCTGCATCGATACTCCCCATGAGGCACTCACCCGACTGCATCACGCTGGCTATAGTGATGTTGCTATTCAATGCCTGCATATCATCAAGGGCGATGAATATGAAAAGGTACTTTATGAAGCCGAGAAGTTCCGACCTCGTTTTAACCGATTGGTTTTGGGTGAGCCGCTGCTCAGTCATTTCAACGATTACGTGCAATTGATGCAGGCACTGCGCCACCAGCTTCCCCGAATGGCGGAGAATGAATGTGTCGTATTTATGGGGCACGGAACAACGCATCATGCTTTTTCTGCTTATGCCTGCCTGGATCATCTGATGAGCCATTACTCTTTCCCTGCGCGGGTGGGAGCGGTAGAAAGTTACCCGGAACTTCCCTTACTCATCAAGGGATTAAAAGATAAAGGAATCCGCAAAGTCCACCTGATGCCACTGATGCTGGTGGCAGGGGATCATGCTATCAATGACATGGCTTCAGATGAAAAAGACTCTTGGAAATCTCAGTTGGAGAACGTTGGCATTACCGCTATTTCTTGGTTGCAGGGATTGGGTGAAAATCCAATGATCCGGCAGATGTTTGTGGATCACCTTGCTCACGTGATCAATTACGGGGAGAAAGCCTGATGGATGGAAAAATGAATACCGGAAAATTAAATGCCGGAAAATTGTATGTCATGGGCGTAGGTCCCGGTGCCAGTGACCTGATTACCGTGAGGGCTGCGCGTATTCTTTCTGAGCTTGACGTGATTTATACCCCAACCGGTAAAAAAGGGACTCAAAGCCTCGCTCACTCCATCATTGCAGAATATCTTTCGCCGACAACTGAAATCTGTACTTACCATTTTTTAATGAAAGCTGACAGGGCTGCGAAAGAAGCGGTTTGGGATGAAGTAGCCCAAACATTGAAAGAGGATGTTGCCAATGGCAGAAAAGTCGGATTTGTCACTTTGGGTGATCCCATGTTGTTCAGTACGTGGGTCTTTCTTTTAGAGCGAACGGTATCGGAACAGATAAAAATCCCCCCGTGGTTGGAAATTGTACCGGGGATCACATCGTTTTCTGCTATTGCCGCAGCCAGTGGTATACCATTGGCGATGGAAAGCCAAACTTTGGCCGTTGTCTCCTGTACGGCTCCTGAAACAGTTTTGGAACAGGCATTGGTTAATCATGACTGTATTGTTCTGATGAAAGTCTATTCACGCTTTACCCGGATACGTGACATTTTGCGTCGCCACAATCTACTGAAACATGCCCTGATGATGGCGGATGCTACTTTGCCAACAGAACAGTGCTGGCGCGATCTTGCTACGCTGTCTCCCGATGAACAGGCACTATCGTATTTCTCAACGATTTTGATTAATAAAAACTGGCAGTGATTGGCCCGGCAATGGCTGCTAAAAGTACATGGTGAAACCGGTTTACCCCTGTATAAGACCGGGCAAGAACTTTTCGCCATCCTCAGTGAAACTAGCCTGTATGCAACAAGGGAGAATATACAATGACACTATCGCTGATGATTCAAGGAACTGCGTCTGATGTAGGAAAAAGTGTGCTGGTAGCGGGATTTTGCCGGATATTCTCGCAGGATGGTCATCACTGCACTCCTTTCAAATCACAGAATATGGCACTTAATTCGGGTATTACCTCAGATGGAAAGGAGATGGGGCGAGCACAAATATTTCAGGCAGAAGCGGCAGGTATTGCGCCGGATGTGCGTATGAATCCCGTGTTGTTAAAACCCACCAGTGATCGCAAGGCGCAAGTGGTTTTTATGGGGAAAGTGATGTGCAGTATGAATGCGGTGGAGTATCACGAATATAAACCCCGATTGCTTCAGCAGATCTTGGCAGCTTATAACGGCCTTGCGGCGGAAACGGACATTATGGTGTTGGAAGGAGCGGGCAGTCCGGCAGAAATTAATCTTCGTGACCGTGATATTGTTAATATGGGAATGGCTGAATTAGTGGATGCGCCTGTCATTCTGGTGGCGGATATTGATCGTGGCGGTGTATTTGCATCTATTTACGGTACGCTGGCTTTAATTAGCCCTGAGGAAAAAGCACGGGTCAAAGGCGTGATCATCAATAAGTTTCGCGGTGATCTGGCGTTGTTGCAATCTGGCATTGATCAGATCGAAGCACTGACGCAAGTGCCTATCTTGGGTGTCTTACCGTGGCTGGATCTTGATCTGGAGGATGAAGACAGTGTCGCTTTGCAGGTGGGTAAATACGATCAGCAGGAACATAAGTCAGGTGATTATCTGCGTATTGCCGTCATTAAATATCCTCATATTGCCAATTTTACCGATTTTAACGCGTTGGCGTCACAACCGGATGTGCATCTGCGTTATGTTTCCGAGCCTTCTGAGCTTCATGGTGTGGATCTGATCATCCTGCCTGGCAGTAAAAATACCTTGGGTGATTTGGCATGGCTAAAAATTCAGGGGCTTGATCAGGCGATTATCAGCGCTCATCAGCAAGAAATCGCAATTATCGGGATCTGCGGTGGTTACCAAATGTTGGGAAAACAGATTGTGGATGAGGTGGAATCAGGCTTAACCCAGATGGCAGGTTTGGGATTATTGGATACTGAAACTCAATTTGCCCATCAAAAGCAGACGGCGCAGGTCAGGGGGGTTGTGATGCCTGCTTTATCAGGCATATTGAATTTATGTAGCGAACAGCCGATTGCAGGCTATGAAATTCATATGGGGATAACTCGGCTTGGTGAGCAAGCAATGCCTTTCGCCAAAATGCATCTGTACAATGGTGAAGAAAAAATCTGGTTTGATGGTGCGGTTACTCAAAATGGTTCGGTAATGGGAAGTTATCTGCATGGTCTGTTTGATCAAAATTCTTTCACGCGCCCGCTATTGAATCAGCTTCGTATACGTAAAGGCGGCGTTCCATTGGAAAATGCCGCTTTCAATTATGCCCGGCATAAAGAAAAACAGTTCAACATTTTGGCAGCCAGTATGCGTGAACATCTGGATATTGAACGGATCTATCAATTGATGCGTGAGTACGAATTGTTGAGAGGAAGGAGCGTATTGTGTGATGAGGCCTTACAGGGGATGATCACCTCATGATCTTGGTAACAGGCGGTGCGCGCAGTGGAAAGAGTTCCCACGCTGAACGCCTGATTGCTGAACAATGCGAACAGGTATTGTATATTGCCACTGCGCAAATTACAGATGAAGAGATGGCCATCCGCATTGAACGGCATAAACAGGAACGCCCGGCACACTGGCGGACTTGGGAAGGTCATCGAAATTTAGCGGCTGTGATCCGCCAGCACCGCCAACCTCAAGAAGGGGTTATACTAGAATGTATCACAACATTTATTGCTAACTTATTGTTTGATCTGTCAGATGGTGCTTCACCTGATGAGATTGATTTTGTCTCATTAGAAGTATTTATTCATCGTCAGATAGATAACCTGATTAATGCCAGCTTGTTATGCCCGATGCCGGTATATATAGTGACCAATGAATTGGGAATGGGTATCACACCTGAAAATCGATTGGCACGCCATTTTATTGATATCGCCGGGCGAGCCAACCAAAAATTGGCAAAGGAAGCAAAAGAAGTCTGGCTGATGGTTTCAGGCATTGGAGTAAAGATTAAATGAAATTGAATCTCTTTTGGGCCACAGTACAGTTTATGACACGTATCCCTGTTCCGGAAAAATGGGCTGAAGGTGTTGATTTATCCCAATATTGGCGTGGTATTCCGACTTTTCCGCTGATTGGCCTGATTATTGGGGGAGTGTCTGGTTTGCTCTTCCTCACCATCACTTACTCTGGCGGGGGAGTATATATCGGTGCGATTAGTTATGTACTGGCATTAGCTCTGTTTACAGGAGGGTTACATTTAGATGGATTGGCGGATACTTGTGATGGCATTTTTTCTGCCCGCCAGAGAGAAAAAATGTTGGAGATTATGCGTGATAGCCGGCTTGGAACTTATGGCGGTATTGGGTTAATTTTCTGTCTTTTAACCAAAACATTGGTTGTCATCGATCTTTCTTACTATTCTCCCCTTCACCTACTGGCCTTACTGACGTGCGCACCAATTGTCGGGCGTACAGTCGTAGTGCTTTTTATGTATCAGCAACGTTATGCCCGCGAACATGGAGGCATGGGAAGCAGCTATATTGGTCGAGTCACTGCTTCTTCTACCATGCTGACCTTATTGATCGGTTCGATATTAGTGATGGCTCTGGGAAATTGGCAGGGATTAACGGCAATGGCAGTAACACTGCTCATTGTTTATGGAATGGCTCTCTATTTCAATAATCGTCTTGGTGGACAAACTGGCGATACGCTGGGTGCCGCAATTGAAGTGGGAGAAGTCATTTTTTTGGTCGCGATGATTTGGCAATGAATATGGAGAGAATAATCAGATGCGGTTTTTTCTCGTTCGGCATGGGCAGACACAAGCCAATATTGATAGTGTTTTTTGTGGTAAAACCGATTTATCCTTAACACAAACGGGCATAAATCAAGCACAGCAAATCGCAGACTCGTTGAAGAACATTACCTTCCAGTCCATTCACTGTAGTGAAATGAAACGGGCAATACAAACTGCACAAATCATTTCTCCGTCAAGCATACCCTCTCTACCAAAGATAAATAGCGATTATCGTCTCAATGAGTTGGATTTTGGGGCATGGGAACTATGTCATCATGCAGACATTGCGAAAGACGATCCACTGGCCTGGTCACGCTGGTTGGCGGATTGGCAGAATGGTTGTCCGACTGGAGGCGAATCGTTCAAACATTTCTCAGAACGGGTAGAGGAGTACACCGAAGTATTGCGCTCTTCCATAGCCACGGAAAACCACTTGATTGTTGCACATCAGGGAGTTTTGGGATTACTTCTTGTTAAATTACTGCAATTACCTACAGAAGCCATGTGGTCTTTTCCCTTTCAGCAGGGGACTTACAGTATTATTGATAATCATGCCGGGGTTATTACCTTGAATGCATTTAATTCTCAGATGGAATATTGTTCGAAGGATGAATATGACTCTCAACTCATTGATTAATGCAATTCAGCCCCTGAATCAGGTGAAGATGAACAAAGCGTCGCAACACATTGATCGTTTGCTTAAACCATTGGGAAGTTTGGGTCGGCTTGAAACGTTGGCGATACAATTATCCGGCATGTCAGGCATCAGTGAACTGCGAAACCTGCAAAAAGAGATCATTGTGATGTGTGCCGATCATGGTGTTTATGACGAAGAGGTCGCTATTTCACCTAAAAACGTCACTGCGATACAAGCCCGCAATATGCTGAAAGGATTGACGGGTGTGTGTGTACTGGCGAAAAACAGCGGTACTCACGTTTTGCCTGTAGATATTGGCATTGACTGTGAACCGATTGAACATTTGTTATCTCTGAAAATTGCGCGGGGATGCGGCAATATCGCTCAGGAAGCTGCAATGAATTATGAACAAGCTGAAATGTTATTGCTTGCAAGTGCACAGTTAGTACAGCAGCGCGTTGCAGCAGGAATGGAAGTGTTTGGCGTGGGGGAAATGGGGATCGCTAATACCACCGCAGCGGCGGCAGTGATCAGTGTTCTGACAGAATGTGATCCATGTGATGTAGTTGGATTTGGCGCTAATTTACCCCTTGAACGCTTGAGACATAAGCAATCCATAGTTCGGCAAGCCATCGCAGTCAATCAGCCGGATCGTAACAACGCCCTTGATGTATTGGCAAAAGTGGGAGGGTTTGATCTGGTCGGAATGACGGGAGTTATTCTGGGTGCTGCCGCTTCTGGTGTACCTATTGTACTTGATGGTTTTTTGTCTTATGCATCGGCCCTGGCGGCTTGTCAGTTATCACCCATTGTGTGGAATTATTGTATTCCTTCTCATATGTCGGCAGAAAAAGGCGCAGCGCTGGCGTTGCAGCATTTGAACTTGCAACCTTATTTGCATTTAGATTTGCGTCTTGGCGAAGGTAGCGGTGCCGCCATTGCCATGTCTTTGATTGATGCCGCTTGTGCGATGTATTGCCATATGGGGCAATTGGTAAATAGTGGTATTAATTTACCAACGACGAAAAAGGCCGCGCTTTGCGCGACCTTTAAACTATAAATCAATTTAAATATTTTATTGCCAAGGCTTACAATACTAGCCTGTTGTCCAGAACCAGGTTTGGTTCTATAGAGATATAGCCTTCCAGGGAGCCTTTTTGATAGATTGCGAGAACACAGAGATGAGGAATTGAATTCTGTTTACCTACACTCGGCAAATCATTAACTTTAGTGACCCAGTGATAATCTTTTAGTTTCTGAAAATCGATACCGCCTAGTGTATTTCTTAAATCGACAGTAGGAACCAGTCTTGTCACTTCTTCTATAGTCGGAACACTCAATATCGGAACAACATCGTCACGGACTACTTGTAATGGCTCAAATCTGACTAAAGCTGCGGTATACTCTGTTTCAACATTTAATGTTCTTACTAGATAGCGAATTGAATCGCCTATATCAGCTTTAATCACGAGATCAACGCTATTTTCAATAGAAACAATACCGTCATCTTCAGGTAAAACACGTATATAATTTCTGACGAGTTTTTCTGGGTGGATTAAAATAGGTTTATCTACATTGGTGCTGAGTCTACCATAGTCATGCATGATTTCTTCAGCTTTTACCGCTAACAGTATATCGATGTTTCTCATTATAGTACCCTTATTAGTTAACGTTATGAGCATATATTTATATGCGACCAACATAACACTGGGCCCATACTTCTCTTATAAGCTGCTTACGGACTATATAATAGTAGATAAATATAAAATCAAAACCATAAAAATAATCTTTCAGAAAAATAAATTTATCATGTTAAAGTGATTTTAAATTATATTTAAAACGTATTCATTACCAATAATATTTATTTTAATTGTTTCAGTGCACGGCCTATTCATTATATTATTATAGTAAATATAACACATAACCTTTATTAAAAACAATTATACTGTCTGCCTTTAAAGTTGCTAATTTGTTAATTATTATTGCTAAGGCAGCTTCTTTGTTGTGTTTTGATAAGTTAATTTTTTGTTATTTTTTATTTTTGAAATTGTATTTGTAGTGTTTTTTATTTTATAGATAAAAATCCACGTAATAAAGAACTTGGCTACATTTTTTAAAGCATGGTTATTTTTATAAATGTTATTTTATGTTGCGTATTGAAACAATCCAACTGAATATAT
>NZ_CAWQTY010000197.1:0-23240 GCF_963897815.1 Xenorhabdus sp. Sc-CR9 | reverse complement strand
CATCGCAGTCAACTCGGTTTTCTACTGGAAATCGCCGCAGGCCTCATTGCGTATACATTCCAACCTAAAAAACCGAGTTTGAATTTACGGAATAATGATATCGCTATTCTTAAACGAAGCTGAGGTTAGTAAAGTAACGGCATCCATCAGTTCAATAACACCTTTGCCTTGATCTAACCGACCAGCATATAAGATGACGGTTTCATTATTTTTTAAACCGAAACGTTCTCTTTTCCAGTCACTTTTTTGTATATACAGTGTCTTATCGATGCCATTATACAGCGGCAGAGTAGGTTGGAGGTATCGAATGAAATTCAGGAGCAATAAAGACAAATTTTTTCATGGAAAAGGGGAACAGTTGGAATCATTTACCAAATTAGATAAAAAAAAGCCAATTTATGCAAGTAAGCTACAATTTGCATAAAAAAAAAAGCCCCTCAAGGGGGCTGAAAGACAGGGATGGTGTCTATGGCAAGGAAAATCGTTGTTGACGCTACTGAGCGCCAAGTTACTGGCAAAAACTCAGTCTATCTCCCGAGCAGTGTGCGTTTCATAACGTTCTTGTAGCCGCTCTTTCTGCTCAGGTGTTAATAATTGGTACATCTGGTTACGAATACGTGCAATTTCTACACCCAATTCAATATTTTTTTCTGCTATTTTTTCAAGCTGCAATCGAACCGCAGCTTCATCAAAATTCTTCTCGGTCAAAATCTTATACATCTTTTGACGCTCAACTTGCATATCAACAATTGATTGCTCATGCAGATGTTGTTTTTTCACTAAATCCCACATCTGTTGACGCTGTTGTTCAGTTAATATTATTCCACCAAAGATATAACTATAGTTGTAGTTATGTTCATCACTTTGATAATAATTAGAGTCTCTTTTATGACCATATGGCATACAATAAGGCAAAGGACTTATGGCCTCAGGAACATCATCCGTATCAGCAGTTTCAGCTAAGGCCATTATTGGTCCGAGAACAACCATTGACGCTAAAGCCAATATTGCTATGTTACGCATTAAATTTCCCCGCTTTCTCGAACAGCAGCATTCGATTCAGTGCGGATAACTATAACCCTGCGGCTGCAAACTAGCGTCAGAGCATGTAAAAGAACGTAAAGTCATGGAATAGCTGAGTTTGTTATCGTATTTTGCTCTTGGAGGAAGAATTAATGCATAAAATCTTATTAGTTGATGATGACCGCGAGCTGACATCGCTATTAAAAGAATTGCTCGAGATGGAAGGATTCAATGTTGTCATCGCCCATGATGGCGAGCAGGCCTTACAATATATAGATTCTTCAATAGACTTGTTATTGCTGGACATCATGATGCCGCGCAAGAACGGTATTGAAACGCTCAAAGAGCTACGGCAATACCATCAGACCCCTGTTATCATGTTAACAGCACGTGGAAGTGATTTAGACCGCGTTTTGGGATTAGAGCTGGGAGCGGATGACTATCTCCCTAAACCGTTTAATGATCGTGAGCTGGTTGCCCGTATCCGTGCGATTTTGCGTCGTTCCAACTGGAGCGAACAACAAGCTGATATGGGGACACCGATACTGGAGATAGATAAACTACAACTCAATCCTGGACGTCAGGAAGCCAGTTTTGACGGTACGATTTTGGATCTGACCGGAACAGAGTTCACTTTGCTGTATTTATTAGCACAGCATTTAGGGCAAGTTGTTTCCCGTGAACATTTAAGTCAGGAAGTCTTAGGGAAACGCTTAACACCTTTTGATCGTGCTATTGATATGCATATTTCTAACTTACGTCGTAAATTACCGAATCGAACTGACGAGCTTCCATGGTTTAAGACATTACGTGGTCGTGGTTACTTAATGGTTTCCGCAAAATGATCAATAGCCTGACAGCCCGAATCTTCGCAATTTTCTGGCTCACACTCGCACTTGTCCTGATGGTGGCCTTAATGGCCCCCAAACTGGACTCACGGCAACTAACACCACTTCTAGACAGCGAATATCAACAGGGAAAAAAACTGGCGAAGCAACTGGAAGAAGAACTGATTCGCTACCCAGCAAACGACCTATTCTGGTGGTTGCGACTGGATCGCGCTATTGCCCAATTAACGCCCCCGGGCCAAAGTTTACTCCTTGTCACCAGCGAAGGACGTATCATTGATATCGATACCCCGACTCGTCAGAAGCAAGTGGTTCGTAACTTTATCGGGCAATCTGATAATGCGGATCACCCTAAAAAGAAAAAATATGGCCGTTCTGAAATACTTGGGCCTTTTTCTATTCGAGATGGTGAAGACCACTATCAACTCTACTTAGTGAGACCAGCAGGCAGCCCACAATCAGATTTTATTAACTTGATGTTTGACCGGCCTTTTTTACTGCCGGCGGCAACCATGTTAATCAGCGCTCCACTGTTATTATGGTTGGCATGGAGTTTGGCAAAGCCGGCTAGGAAATTAAAGAACGCAGCAGATGACGTTGCAAAAGGAAATTTACGGCAACACCCCGAACTAGAATCCGGCCCACAAGAATTTTTGGCTACAGGCAGTAGCTTCAACCAGATGATAAGCGCATTGGAAAGGATGGTTACTGCCCAGCAACGGCTTATTTCTGATATTTCCCATGAACTGCGCACGCCATTGACTCGCTTACAATTGGCAACAGCATTACTGCGCCGCCGTCATGGTGAAAGCAAAGAACTTGAGCGCATCGAAACAGAGACCCAACGTTTAGATGGGATGATTAATGACCTGTTAGTGCTTTCCCGTAATCAGCACAAGAACGAGTTACTGCGCGAAAATATCAAAGCCTACGATATCTGGCATGACATCCTAGAGAACGCCAAATTTGAAGCCGAGCAGATGAACAAAACGCTGGATATCGTTTCTCCGCCCGGTACTTGGATAATTTACTGTAACCCGACGACACTCGGCAGCGCATTGGAAAACATCGTCCGTAACGCACTTCGGTACTCCAGCAGCCATATTGCCGTTGCATTTAAGTCAGACAATCAAGGTGTCACGATTACGGTTGATGATGATGGTCCGGGAGTCAGCCCAGAAGACCGAGAACAAATTTTCCGACCGTTTTATCGGACAGATGAAGCCCGCGATAGAGAATCCGGTGGAACTGGGTTGGGACTGGCGATTGTTGAAACGGCAATAAGTCAGCATCGAGGTTGGGTGAAAGCAGAAGATAGCCCCTTGGGCGGATTGCGGTTGATGATTTGGTTGCCGTTGCATGGTCATGGAAGGTAGACATCTTTCATCTTGAGATTTGGTTAGTTACAGCATGTAATAATTAAAGAAAAAAACGTTATTATACTTGACCTCAGGAGGTCGAGGGACTAACCTCGTCGCTGCCTAACACAAATCATTGATATGTTGATTTTTGTTAGATGGACAAATCTTCCTCTTCTAACGAAGAGGATAAGCTAAATTTGAGTATATAGCAGGCACTCTGGGAGCCGTAACCTAGTGCGGTAGCTTTGATGCCGTTTTAATATTAATCAAGAAAATAATATTACTGTACCTTCTTCATTACCTTTCTCAATTCAATACTCATATGAACTAAAAAAATGCTCTTAATCCAAGAACATTTTTTTAGCTTAATTTTATATGGTATATCAAAGGCCTATAACATGTCATTTCTGAATCAATTAATTAGTAAGTTTAATAATAAAAATGCAAATATAGCTATCGTTGGGTTAGGGTATGTTGGATTACCTTTAATGCTACGATACAACGATATTGGTTTTAAAGTTATCGGTTTTGATATAGATGAAAGCAAAACCGATAAATTAAATCAGGGGATAAGCTATATTGAACATATTCCTTCCTCTAAAATTAAAAAGGCCATTGAAACAGGTTTCGAAGCAACAACAGACTTTTCAAGAATTTCCGAATGTGACGCAATTATTCTCTGTGTTCCAACTCCATTAAATAAATACAGAGAACCTGATATGAGTTTCGTCATCAATACGACTGATATGGTGAAACCATTCTTAAGACAAGGGCAGGTGCTTTCTCTAGAAAGTACAACTTATCCAGGAACAACTGAAGAAGAGTTATTACCAAGAGTAGAAGAAAATGGTTTAACAGTCGGTGAAGATATATTTCTCGTATATTCACCTGAACGAGAAGATCCGGGTAATCCTGATTTCGAAACTAGAACAATCCCTAAAGTTATTGGTGGACATACAGAAAACTGCCTAAAAGCAGGTATTTCCGTTTATCAACCAGCTATTGATCAAGTTGTTCCAGTTAGTTCCACAAAAGCAGCAGAAATGACTAAGCTGCTTGAGAATATACATAGGGCCGTTAATATAGGTCTAGTTAATGAAATGAAGCTCGTTGCAGACAAAATGGGTATTGATATACATGAAGTCATCAGAGCTGCTGCAACAAAACCATTTGGATTTGTCCCTTACTACCCAGGCCCAGGGCTAGGTGGTCATTGTATACCTATCGATCCTTTCTATTTAACATGGAAAGCCAGAGAATACGGTATAAATACTCGCTTTATCGAACTTTCTGGTGAAGTTAATTCGTCAATGCCTGATTATGTTGTTACTAAAACGGTCTTGGCATTGAATAAAACCAATAAATCTATTAGTGGAAGCCGTGTTCTTGTATTAGGAATTGCATACAAGAAAAATGTTGATGACATGAGGGAGAGTCCATCAGTCCATATAATGGAAAAACTAAGGGAATTAGGTGCGCTAGTAGAATATTCAGACCCTCACGTTCCTGTTTTTCCTAAAATGCGCGAACATCACTTCGATCTAATAAGCCAATCATTAACTTCCAATAATTTAAATGAATTCGATTGCATAGTTTTAGCAACAGACCACGATAAATTTGACTATGAGTTAATTATAAATAACGCAAAATTAATTGTTGATACTCGTGGGAAATATTCTCCTAATCATAATAATGTAATAAAAGCTTAATTTGGGATTAAATATGTTTGACGTTATTAAAGATAGAAAAATAAAATTTGCACTAGTTGGTTGTGGAAGAATTTCTAAAAACCATTTTTATTCTTTAGCTGTACATAAGGATAATGCCGAATTAGTTGCTATCTGTGATACAGATAATGCTGCTCTTCATGCTGCTGTAGAGAAAACAGGTGTACAAGGATTTAATAATTTACATAATATGTTAGATAATATTTCGGCTGATATTATCATCTTAACAACACCTTCCGGTCTCCATCCAGAACAGGCTATTGCTTGCCTAGAAAAAGGATTTCATGTAATTACTGAAAAGCCTATGGCAACTCGTCTTTCTGACGGCGAAAGAATGGTAAAAGCTGCTGATAAAGTTGGCAAACGCTTGTTCGTAGTCAAACAAAATCGTTTAAATGCTACTCTCCAATTACTAAAGCGTGCGGTAGAAGAAAAACGTTTTGGTCAAATTAATATGGTCCATCTGAATGTATTTTGGACTCGTCCTCAAGATTATTATGATCAGGCTGCATGGCGTGGTACATGGGAATTTGATGGTGGCGCATTTATGAACCAAGCTAGCCATTATGTTGATTTATTAGAATGGCTTATTGGACCAGTTAAAGATATTCAAGCCATGATGTCTACTCACTTAGATATTGAAGCTGAAGATACAGGTGTACTCAATATTAAATGGCGAAACGGAGCATTAGGATCAATGGCTGTTACTATGTGCACTTATCCTAAAAACCTAGAAGGCTCTATAACCATATTAGGTGAAAAAGGAAGTGTCAGAGTTGGTGGTTTAGCGGTTAACGAGATCCAAGAGTGGAATTTTGCTGATGAAAAAGATTATGACCAGCAAGTAAAAGACGCCAATTACGAAACAACCTCAGTATACGGTTTTGGGCATCCATTATATTATAAAAATGTTATTGATGTAATGAGAGGAGAAGCGGAACCAATGACTGATGGACGAGAAGGATTAAAATCTCTTGAGTTGTTAATCGCCGCTTATCTTGCTGCCAGAGACAATAAAACTGTATCTTTACCTTTAGTTTATTAATGAAGAACATCTAATTATGTCAATAATAGAAGAAGTCATGGTCCATACAAGTGCCATTGTTGATGATGGTGCTCAAATAGGAAAAAATAGCCGAATCTGGCATTTTACACATGTCTGTTCTGGAGCCAGAATTGGTGAAGGCTGTTCTCTGGGTCAAAACGTATTTATTGGAAATAAAGTCATTATTGGAAGTCACTGCAAAATACAAAATAATGTCTCCATCTATGACAATGTTTATTTAGAAGATGGTGTTTTTTGTGGCCCCAGTATGGTTTTTACTAATGTCTATAATCCTCGTTCTTTCATCGAAAGAAAAAATGAGTATAAAAACACTTTAGTAAAAAAAGGAGCGACTCTAGGTGCTAATTGTACGATAGTTTGTGGAACAACGATTGGTTCTTACGCTTTTATCGGCGCTGGAGCTGTTGTCAATAAAGATGTTCCTGATTATGCACTGATGGTAGGAGTACCAGCAAAACAAATCGGTTGGATGAGTGAATTTGGTGAACAGCTAGATCTACCATTACACGGAAAAGCCTCTACAACCTGCCCCTATACAGGGCATGTCTATCAATTAGATGATAACAGTGTAAAAAGAATTAAATAATACTAGAGAGATATAAAATGCAATTCACAGATCTAGCTGCACAACAACTAAGAATTAAAGATAAAATAGACCAAAACATCCAAAAAGTATTAACGCATGGAAAATATATTCTAGGGCCAGAAGTTTCAGAGTTAGAAGAAAAACTCGTTGACTATACTGGCGCGAAATATTGCATTACATGTGCGAATGGAACCGATGCCTTACAAATAGCCTTAATGGCCATTGGCATAAAACCCGGTGATGAAGTCATCACTCCTGGGTTTACGTATATTGCTACTGCTGAAACCGTTGCTCTTTTAGGCGGTATCCCTGTATATGTTGATGTCAAACAAACAACTTATAATTTAGATCCAGAGCTATTAGAAGCAGCTATAACTCCAAAAACCAAAGCTATTATTCCCGTATCTTTATATGGTCAATGTGCTGATTTTGACGAGATCAATGCAATAGCAGAGAAATACAATATTACTGTTATAGAAGATGCAGCACAAAGTTTTGGTGCTTCATACAAAGGAAAACGCTCTTGTAACTTAACAACTATTTCTTGTACCAGTTTCTTCCCAAGCAAGCCCTTAGGTTGTTATGGTGATGGCGGTGCTATTTTTACAAGTGATGAAGAGCTGGCAAAAATTATTCGCCAAATTGCTCGTCATGGGCAAGACAGAAGATATCATCATGTAAGAGTTGGTGTTAATAGCCGTTTAGATACATTGCAAGCAGCTATTTTGTTACCAAAACTTGAAATATTTGATGAAGAAATGGCATTACGACAAATAGTTGCCAAAAATTATGATAAGGCCTTAAATGAAATTGGTATTATCACAACTCCATATATCGAACCGCATAATATATCTGCATATGCTCAATATACTATTCGTGTTCAAAATCGTGATGAGTTACAGAATAAATTAAAAGAAAAAGGTATTCCTACAGCAGTTCATTATCCTCTTCCATTAAATAAACAG
The DNA here is from genome assembly GCF_963897815.1 of Xenorhabdus sp. Sc-CR9. NCBI lineage: Bacteria > Pseudomonadati > Pseudomonadota > Gammaproteobacteria > Enterobacterales > Morganellaceae > Xenorhabdus > Xenorhabdus sp. Sc-CR9. The sequence continues at coordinate 15,664 of NZ_CAWQTY010000197.1, read as the reverse complement.
CCAGCTGTCGCTAGTGATATAGTTTTACCTATTGGAGATAGAGTTGCTCAAGAGGTAATTAGCTTGCCCATGCATCCTTATTTATCAGAAGAACAATTAACTATCATTACAAATGCTATATTATGATAATAAAGAATAAATCCTCTAGAAATATTCTAACATTAATGACAGGTTCTACTATTGCGCAAGCAATCCCTGTTGCAATAAGCCCTATCTTAACAAGATTGTATACACCAGAAGATTTTGGTGCACTTGCACTATTTACATCTCTGGTCACTATATTTTCAGTAATATCAACAGGTAGATATGAGTTTGCAATAATGTTACCGAAAAAGGAGGTAAATGCTGCAAATATAGCAGCATTATCTTTAGGAATTGTATCTATAATATCAACTATAATATTAATAATTATATTATTAACTCACAATAAGATAATTTTATTTCTTGATAATCCTCAAATAGGGTCGTGGCTATATTTTATACCCATTGCTGTTTTTCTAACTGGTGTTTTCAATATACTTAACTATTACAACACAAGATTAGAAAAGTATAAAGATATATCTACCAGTAATATAAATAAATCTATAATATCAGTTTTTTCAAAATTAACTATCCCTATATTTAAAAAAGGGGTTGCAGGATTAATTATAGGAGATATTCTTTCACTCGCAGCAGCTAATTTTAAATTACTTAGAAACATTATTAAAATTATAGATATAAACCAGATAAAGTTATCTAAAATAAAATTTTTAGCTAAACGCTATATCAAATTCCCCAAATACTCCATATGGACAGCATTAAGTAATACAGCAGCATATAATATATGCAATATAACTATTGCTTTTTTGTTCAATTCAAGCACACTCGGTCTATATTCAATATCCCAACGAGTGCTAGGAACTCCAATATCGCTACTTGGCTCATCTATAAGTCAGGTATATTTCCAAAAAGCAAGCTCAAAGATAAGAAAAAACAATGAATTACATTCTTTATTTATAGCAACGTTGAGAAGACTATTATTAATAGGGTTTCCAATTTTCCTTTTTATATACATTTCCTCACCTTATTTATTTGGCTTATTTTTTGGAGAGTCTTGGTCTATTGCCGGGCATTATGCTGCAATATTAACCCCCTTTTTCTATATACGATTTGTTTACGCATCTCTTTCAACTACAACCCTGATAACTGAAAGACAAGAAATTGGACTGGTTTGTAACATTGGCTTGCTCATTATAACCCTATCTATATTGTTGACAGCTTACATAATAAAAATAGAATTCGAGACGTTTTTATATATATACTCCTTAACTAATTTTTTTTATTATTCTTTTTTAATTTTCATCCTAAATAAATTAACCAAAAATGAAAAAAATATACATAGATAATCCAAATTCCGATCAATCCATTGCTATAGCAAAGTTGATCAAAAAAAATTCAAACATAAAAACAATTGGAATTTCTGAAAAAAAAAATAGCATAAAATACTTTGATAAAATTATAAGCAAGTCAGATTTTGATTTCTCATCTGAAATAAATAACAAAGAAAATTATTATCTTCCCACAACGGCTAAAGAAACAGAGTCTTTTCTAAAAAAAAGGCATATAATTTTAAAAAATATAGAATTAAAAAATAACAGCTTAATCAATTTCAATAAAATCGAGTTTCTAAAAAAAACAAGTTCGATTAATATACCCACACCAAAAACATATTTTGATATTAACGAAATTTTATCTTTTCCTATTTTTTATAAGGAAAAATTTGAACGTGGAGGAGGTATTAGAGGAATCGCGCTAAAACATTCAGATATACCTCATAAATATAAAAATGATCTAATATATCAAGAGTATATAGAAGAAAAAGGTACGTATGGGGTTGCATTCATCGCCAGAAATGGAAAGCTACTCACATATCATTGCCATTTTGAAAAAGATAGTTTTCCAAAGACAGGTGGTTCCGCTGTTTATATAGAAAATTTCTTTCATCCTAATTTATTAAAATATACGTCTGATATCGTAGAAAATATTGGCTATACTGGATGGGGATTGGCTGAATTTAAATTTTCAAAAAAAATAAATGATTTTGTTATTATGGAGATAAATTCAAAAATGTGGGCCTCTTGTGAATTTTCATTCTTGAACAATCCTAAATTTCTCGAAATATTATTTGGAATTAATATAAAGAATAAACATAAAAAAATAAAGAACACTATTTTTTTGAATCGATTTTTTGCAATGGGGTATATATATGTCTTGAAAAACATTCACAAACTATTCAAAGTGAAAAAAATTATAATCTACCCTAGATTATATTTCAGCATAATAAACTGCATCATACCTCATTTTATTGTAAAAAAAATAAAGCTAATAAAGAAAATAATAAACAACAATTAACAAACCAACTTCAACATACACTACAATTTTACTTTCACTGGAAAAATGATAACGTCATAATTTACCATACATTTCCATACTTAATGATAACGCACTTTTGAATAAAATCACACAAATCATATTAGAATTTCATATAAATCCATCCTTATTGCCAATTGATACAGTTGCCGTATGCACATTTTAAATTCAAATATATTAACATGGTTCGGAATTATTATAAGAGAACGTTTTGGAATCCCAATACATGTTACATGCGAAAAAAAAACGACTAAATTGCATTTAGAAAACAAGCAAAATTACATTACAATTGATGAGTTTCAATCTGATTTTTACACCCCAAATTTAGAATTGTCCTTTAATATTTGGGATGGACAAAATGAAGGATGGAAAACAATTTTAGATAATACATTACCAACTCCAACTAATAAAGATTTACCCACCCCTCTGATAGAGGAAAAACCATATGGATATAATATTAATTATGATATTGTCGGATTAACATATTGGATGCTAAATCGTCTAGAAGAAATTGGTTATACTACTCTAGATAAGCATCAACGTTTCCCTGCAACTTCCTCACATGCATATAAATATGGATATCTTGAACGGCCAATTGTAGATGAATGGTTATATATTCTAAGACAAGTTATACAAAAAGTTTGGCCTGAATTAAAACTTAAAGAGCATGCATTTAATATAAAAGTATCTCATGATGTCGACTCACCAAGCCTATACGCCTTTAAAACATGGCCATCTATATACCGTATAATGGCTGGGCATTTAATAAAGCGACGGGATTTTAAAGCGTTTTTTACCACACCTTATATCAAACTAACTTCTCGTAAAAAATTACATCCCATTGATCTACACAATACTTTTGACTGGATAATGGATGTGTCTGAAGAAAATAATTTACAAAGTGCATTCTACTTTATATGTGGTCGAACTGATAAAATCAAAGATGCCGATTACGAACCAGAACATCCTATTATTCGTGATTTAATGCGACGTATTCATGCCAGAGGCCATGAAATTGGGCTACATCCTAGCTATGGTACATATCAGAAACCATATCTAATAAATTCAGAAGCAAAAAGGCTAAAAAGAATCTGTGATGAAGAAGGTATTAAGCAACCAGTATGGGGTGGCAGGATGCATTATTTACGTTGGGAACACCCGACTACCCTACAAGCATGGAATGACGCAGGTATGGATTATGATACGACGTTAGGTTATGCCGATCACCCAGGTTTCCGATGCGGTACTTGCTTTGAGTACCCAGCTTTCAATCCTTTAACCCAACAATTATTAGATATTCGTATTAGACCGCTGATAGTAATGGAATGTACAATCATCGACTCTGTTTACTTAGGATTGGGTGATGGAGATGAATCCTTAGATAAATTTTTAGAACTAAAAAATATTTGTAGTAAAGTAAATGGTACATTTACATTACTTTGGCATAATTCTCATTTTAAGAAGGGCAATTTAAAGTCAATTTATAAAAGATGCTTGAGATATTAAATCGTGGGAAAATATAAATTAAATATATATAAATTAATGACACCTTGTGTTTTTTTTCAATTAATAACCCTTCTCATTTATTTAAATGAAAACATTATTAATGTTGGTGAAAATGGCTCTGCTCTTCCTATTCTAGGAATATATTTTAGCTTGTCTGTTTGTGTTGTAACAGTTTTATTATTTAGATATCTTTTATTTATTAAGTTGCATATTATTTTATTTTTATTATTAATCGCATGGATAGCCTTAAAGATAATGCTAGACCTAAGTGATTTAGAATATCTGAAACAAATGACCATCTCAACTACTGGTGGAATATTATTATTTTATATAATGGGTGCTTTTATGAGTCCTAGTTATCAGTTTTTAATGAATAAAGATAACATAACATCGGCACTTATTATATTTATAATTTCTTTTGGTCTGATATTATTAACTCTGAATAATTTTTTCTTACGAATGAGGACAGATATATTTCTTTTAAGCGACATAAAAGGGGCCTACCAGCGGCCAGGTAATTTTCTGTCAATTTATTACATTATTATTTCCTTTATGTTTTTACTATTTCCGTTTAAAATGGTAAAAAACAAAAAAAATAAACTTTTAACTATATTTTGGTTGTTTTTTTACAGTATCACAACTTTAATTTACTTAATCTGCTCTCAGCTTATGGGATCTAATAGTGCTACCGGCATAACCTTGGGAATTTATGTTATAACTTTGGTGGTATCTCTAATATTATTTAACAAAAAAATATGGTTGAAATATAGCATTAACAAATTAAACATACCTTGGTCTAAGAGATTTATCTCATATTTAACTCGGATTATAATTTTTAGTATCATCATATTAACTTTATTATTAATATTTGTAGTTTTATTTACTGATTTCGATTTTAATAAAATCCGATTACTTGGTTTTGGTTCTAATTCTAATAGCTCACTTTCTACTAGAGCCAATATACTTTTTGAAACAGGAGTTGAGCAACTTGGTTATTCTCCATTTATAGGAGAGATGAATGTTGCCTATTATATAACTGGTAATTCAGGTAAGTATCTTCATAATTTTATTCTTAATATCATGTCCCGACTAGGATTAATAGGTTTACTCATTGTAGTTTTTCTATTTATTCATATATTTTATGATTTATATCGCCAGGTTATAAATAAAACCAATGCTTCATTACATAATTATAAAAACTGTATATTCAATCTTTATTCCTTTTTTATTCTTCTTTATATCTTTACTTTCGCAAATATGACAACAAGTATGTCATGGTCTGTTATCTGGTTTGCTGTAGGATTTATATCCTCTCCTATAAGATTTATATCTTCGCCTAATAAGATTAAAACAAATAAATAACCTTTTTTCTATTTATTACTTTTAGTGTTAAATTTTATCAAGCACGAATTAAATCTATTTTATGGATTAACGGAATGAAAAACATACACATTACATTAACTAATTTTACTAATGAAAGTCGCATATTAAAAGAAATAAGCTCGCTCAATGCATCTAACTTCTTTGATGATTTTTTGGTAATAGCCCTCGGAGATAATAAACTTCCTTGTCAGGAGAACATCAAGGAAAACTTTAGCGTTAGAAGAATTAATTTAAAAACTCGTCCATTACCAAAAAATTTACTTTTCCAACAAATTAAATTTCTTGAGTTTTTTGTTAAGGTTCTTATTATCTTATTAAAAACAAAACCCAACTTTATAAATATACATACTCTTGCTCTGCTACCTTTAGGATATATTGCTAAATCTTTTTTGAAGTCAAAATTAGTATATGATGCACATGAGCTTGAAACAGAAAAAAATGGTTTATCAGGTCTAAAAAAATTAGGATCTAAATTTATTGAGAAACTCTTTATAAAACAATGTGATTTAATAGTTGTCGTCAGTGATAGCATAGCAGATTGGTATGCTAATAAATATGAAATTAAACGTCCATTGGTAATTCATAATTCACCTAATATAAGAAAATTTCACAGAAATAATTTATTCAGAGAATCTCTAAATATATCAGAAAAACAAAAAATACTTCTTTATCAAGGTGCATTATCAAGAGGAAGAGGAATTGAAGTTTTACTAAAGGCATTTAGTGAACGAGAATCTAATGATATTGTCCTAGTTTTAATGGGATATGGGAGTTTAGAAGTTGAAATAAAAAAAATATCAAATATTAATGAAAATATATTTTTTTATCCAGCAGTAGATCCTTATATCGTTTTAGAATATACATCTTCTGCAGATTTTGGTATCTCATTTATAGAGAATACCTGCTTATCCTATTATTATTGCATGCCTAATAAATTATTTGAATATGCAATGGCTGGCTTGCCAGTAATAGCATCTAATATGAAAGAAATGTCTGAGAACATCTTAAAATATAAATTCGGAACTGTGATTGATGACTGCTCTACTAAAAATATAAATAAAGCTATTGAATCGCTAAATTCCCAAGATTTAATCCAGCTATCTTTAAATGCTTATAACTTTGCCCAATTGAATTCTTGGGAAAAACAAGAGTATTTTATGTTACAAGAATATCAAAGGATTCTCAATCAATGATAAAAATTATTAACTATGGTATGGGAAATTGTGGCTCAATTCAAAACATGCTTCGCCATTTAGGTGTTGATTCTGAAATCATAACAGAGCCTAGGCAGTTGTTAAATGCATCAGTGATAATTCTACCTGGGGTTGGTGCATTTGATCATGGTATTACAAAATTAGGGCCATTTAGGGACATACTAGATGAAGCAGTCATAAAAAGGGAAGTTCCTTTTCTTGGTATATGCCTAGGTATGCAATTGCTGTTTAACTCTAGTGAAGAAGGAAAGCTATCTGGATTAGGTTGGATTAGTGGAAATGTGAAGAAATTTGACTTCTCTAGTTTACAAAATACTAAACGTTTAGTCATCCCCCATATGGGATGGAATGAAGTTTGGGCTTCTACAGAAAATTCATTAATTGGTCTAAATGAATCACGAGAGCGTTTTTATTTTGTACATTCTTACTATGTTAGCCTTGATGAACCTAAATATATTTTAGCTAAATGCAACTATGGATATGACTTTATTTGTGCTGTACAACAAAACAATATATATGGGGTGCAGTTTCATCCTGAAAAGAGCCATATTTTTGGTAAGCAGTTTTTCAAAAATTTTATAGAGTTAGTAAAATGCTCAAAACACGTGTAATTCCAATTCTACTTCTTCAAAATGGTGGATTGATCAAAGGTGAGAAATTCAAAAAACATAAATATGTTGGTGATCCAATTAATGCAGTACGCATTTTTAACGAAAAAGAAGTAGATGAACTAGTTTTTCTTGATATTGGTGCTACCTTACAAAATAAAACTCCCGACTATTCATTAATAAAAGATATTGCATCAGAAGCATTTATGCCTATAGCATACGGTGGTGGAATTAACTCACCGAATCATGTTGAATGCTTATTTAAATCTGGTATTGAAAAAGTTGTCATAAATACTCATTTTAGTCTAAAGCCAAATTTTATTAGAGAAATAAGCGATATTGCAGGCTCACAAAGTGTCGTTGTTTCCATAGATGTCAAAAAATCACTTTTCGGAAATTATGAGGTTTATAGTCATTGTGGAACTCGAAAAACAGGATATAACCCAATAGATTATGCATTAAAAGCCCAAGATTTGGGTGCTGGTGAATTAGTGATTACATCAATTGATCGAGAAGGTTCGGGTAAAGGCTTTGACCTTGCACTTATACAGCAAGTAGCGGACGCTGTTGATATCCCTGTTATTGCTCAAGGTGGCGCATCTAATTTGAATGACTTGAAAATCGTAATTTGCGATACTCATGCATCTGCTGTTGCAGTAGGAACTCTATTTACATTTCATGGTAAACATAAAGCTGTTCTTATTACTTATCCCGAACGAAATATTTTAGAAAATCTTTTTCACGATTAAAGAGAATTTAATGAAAAACTCTTCCTTTCATATATGTGCTAGATGCGTTATGGACACAACAGATCCAGAAATTACTTTTGATCATGAAGGAGTATGTAATCATTGTCATCAGTTTGATGATACAACCTCTACATATTGGTTTCCAAACGAACAAGGTCATAAAAAATTATCCAATATTTTTGAAAATATAAAAAAAGAAAGAAAAAATTTTGAATATGATTGTATTATTGGGCTAAGTGGGGGGCTAGATAGTTCTTATCTTGCACTTGTCATGAAAGACTACGGGTTACGCCCTCTAGTAGTTCATGTTGATGCAGGCTGGAATAGTGAACTAGCTGTTCATAATATCGAAAAAATAGTTAAGTACTGCGACTATGATCTACACACTCATGTAATGAATTGGCCAGAGATCCGTGATTTGCAATTATCTTACCTAAAAGCAGGGATAGCGAATCAAGATGCAGTTCAAGATCATGCTTTTTTTGCATCTCTTTATCATTTTGCTATAAGACACAAAATTAATTATGTAATTAGCGGCGGTAATATTGCTACCGAAGCTGTCTTTCCAAATTCTTGGCATCATTCTGCTATGGATGCAACTAATCTTAAAGCCATACATAAAAAATTTGGTTCTATACCACTTAAGGAATATCAAACAATAAGTTTTATGCAATATTATTTTTATTATCCATTTATAAAGAATATGCAAGTAATAAGGCCACTAAACTACATTCAATATTCAAAAGAGTTAGCTCTATCAGAACTAAAAGAAAAAGTTGGATACAAACCTTACGAAAGAAAACATGGAGAGTCACGATTCACAAAATTTTTTCAAAACTATTACTTGCCTGTGAAATTTAATATAGATAAAAGAAAGCCACACTTGTCAAGTATGATTTTATCTGGCTTAATCACCCGTGAACACGCTTTGAAAGAACTTGAACTGCCTTTATATGATGACCATGAATTACGTGAAGACAAATATTATATTGCTAAAAAACTTGGAATCTCAACAGAGCAATTAGATGAATATATTTTTTCTTCAGGACATAATTATGATGAATATCCTAATTGGGATTCGAAACATGCATTCATGAAAAAAATACAGAATTTGATCTCTAAGACTACAGGCCACCATGTTAAAAAATATTCGTAAAGTCGTTCATCTTACTAGTGTTCACCCTAGATATGATGGACGTATTTTTCTAAAAGAATGTAATTCTTTAAAAAAGTATGGTTATGATATTTCTCTTGTTGTTGCTGATGGTAAAGGTAATGAGCAAAAAGATGGTATTAAAATATACGATGTAGGTATACCTAAGAACCGCTTAAATCGTATTTTTGATACAACTCAAAAAATATATAAAAAATCTTTAGAGCTAGAAGCTGATATTTATCATCTTCACGACCCTGAATTAATTCCTATTGGGTTAAAATTAAAAAAATCAAGTAAAAAAGTTATCTTTGATGCTCATGAGGATGTACCTAAGCAGTTATTAAGCAAGCCCTATTTGAATAAGCCTACAAAATTTCTTCTTTCAAAGCTATTCGCTAGTTATGAAAAATGGGCATGCCGTAAACTAGATGGAGTTATTGCTGCAACTCCTCATATTCGTGATAAATTCATGAAGATGGAAATTAACTCAATTGATATAAATAATTATCCAATGCTTGATGAATTTGGGGATTTAAATATTTGTTGGAACAACAGAAGAAAACAAATTTGCTACATAGGCGGCCTAAGTAAAGTTAGAGGTATCAATGAAATTATAGAGTCAGTCGGCCTAGTTAAATCTCCAATTAATATGATATTAGTCGGCGAATTCTCAGAGGAAACTTTCGCACAAGAAATGAGAAAGAAGAATTCGTGGAATAAAATAAAAGAAACTGGATGGCTAAATAGAGAAGAAGTGCGAGCAACGCTAAATAATTCCATTGCAGGATTAGTAACTTTACACCCTATAATTAATTATTTTGATGCTTTACCAATAAAAATGTTTGAATATATGGCTGCCGGTATACCTGTCATAGCATCTGATTTTCCTTTATGGAAAGGAATTATCAACGAAAATTCTTGTGGTTTATGTGTTAATCCTTTAGACCCTTATTCTATTGCTGGGTCTATTGACTATCTAATTAATAATCCAGAAAAGGCGCGATTAATGGGGAGAAATGGAAGGCGAGCTATTGAGCAAAAGTATAATTGGTTGAATGAAGAAAATAAACTTATTAATTTTTATAACTCTTTTTTCTAATATCAAAAACATCATCCTAATATAAAATATATTTATTTTTTATTAAAAAGCTAAAGAACAAAATTTATTAAATAAATCATATCTCAAATACTAACAGTATAATATACCTCATCAATATATCTCCCAATTTCATAATTCCTTGATAATTAATTTACAAAGCTAAGGCATTCAATCTTATGTGCGGCATTTTTGGCATCATTTCTCAAGCATCTGTGGATATAAAAAACTTAAGAGTTCTCGCAGAACATGCACGTCAGCGTGGTCGCGATTCAAGTGGTTTAATATTAGAATCAAATTTTGGTTATAATATTTATAGAGCAGACTATGATATTAGAAAACTCCTATCACAAACAACACTAAATACAACTAAAGTTGCTCTTGGACATAGTAGACTTATTACGAATGGTTTATCAGATAACCAACCTATAATTCGGAATGGAATTTGCGTAATTCATAATGGTATCATTGTAAATGACGATGATATTTGGAATAAAATTCATTCAAAAAGGAACTACGAAATTGATACCGAAGTAATTGCAGCTATTTCAGAAAATCATATAGAAGTTACAGGATGTATAGATGGTATTTCTCATTCCATACTATCTCTATGTCAGGGTGTTGTTGCATGTGCTGTAGCCATTCCTAGATTAGGAAAAATGGCTATATTTTCGAATAATGGTAGTTTATATATTGGAAAAATAGAAAAAGATATTTATTTTTCATCAGAAGAATTTCCTCTTAAACGCTTAAACTGTGAAAATATAGAAAAAATTAAAGATAACGAAATTATTATTGACATACCGAAAAAAGACAACTTAAATATTTTAGATTACCATCAGAGAAAGCAAGATATAATTCCAAAATTCAAACATATTGAAGAAGAAAAAAAATTACTGGAATATCCACTGCCAAGTTTAAAACGCTGCACTAAATGCATCCTTCCAGAAACAATGCCCTTTATTTCTTTTGATGAAAAAGGTGTATGTAACTATTGTAATAATTATAAGCCTCGTAATAACCCAAAACCGAAAGAAGAATTATTTAAATTAGTTGAATCCTATCGTAAAAAAAATCAACTTGATTGTATTGTTCCATTTTCTGGAGGCCGTGATAGCTGCTATGGACTACATCTTATTGTTAAAGAACTTAAGATGAATCCTGTTACATACACTTATGATTGGGGAATGGTCACTGATCTAGGTCGCAGAAATATTAGTAGAATGTGCTCGAAGCTTGGTGTTGAGAATATAATTATCGCTGCTGATATAGATCAAAAGCGTCGTAATATTGCGATGAACCTGAAAGCGTGGCTGAAGGCTCCGCATCTAGGTATGATAAGTATTCTAACTGCAGGCGATAAACACTTTTTCAGGCATGTCGAATCAGTAAAGAAACAGACTAGTATTGATTTAAATTTATGGGGAGTCAATCCACTTGAAGTTACACATTTCAAAGCTGGTTTTTTAGGTATACCTCCTGATTTTGAAGAGAAACGTGTTTATACTCATGGCTGGCAAAAACAACTGGCATACCAAAAATTAAGATTTAAAGCTATGCTAGCTAGCCCTGGCTATTTTAACCGCTCATTGTGGGATACCCTTTCTGGTGAATACTATCGTAGTTTTACTGAGAAGAAAGATTACTACCATATATTTGACTATTGGCGTTGGGATGAGAATCTGATAGATAATACTCTTATTAATCAATATGATTGGGAAACAGCTATCGATACTAATACAACATGGCGTATAGGTGATGGTACTGCTGCTTTTTATAATTATATTTACTATATTGTTGCGGGGTTTACAGAGCATGATACATTCAGAAGTAATCAAATTCGTGAGGGGCAACTCACTCGTGATCAAGCATTAAAATTAATAGAAGATGAAAATCAACCTAGATATGAAAATATCCGCTGGTATCTAGATGTTTTAGGAATGGATTTTACCGAAGTTATAAAAATAATAAATTCAATACCAAAAATTTATAATTTCAACAAGGGGTTATAATGAAAAAAAACATCTGGCTAATTTCAAAATATTTTTCGCCTAGAACTGAAAGTACATTAGGAGGAAGAGACTGGTTTTTGGTAAATGAAATGGCCAAAAAAGGTCATAGCATTACAGTAATAACGTCAGACTCCAATGCTATTTTCGATGTACCGAAGATCAATGGTCGATTAAGAATAGATAAATATAAAAATTTTTCTATTTGTTGGTTAAAAACATTAAAATATAAAACACCAAAATCCTTCTTAAGAATACTTGGATGGATCCACTTTGAGTTGAACTTATTCTTTCTTAATAAAAAGAGATTTAATAAACCAGATGCTATTATCGTTTCTAGCTTGTCCCTATTAACAATACTAAATGGTTTGATTTTAAAGAGAAAATATAAATGTAAACTTATATTTGAAATCAGAGATATTTGGCCTCTTACAATTCTTGAAGAAGGTGGTTTTAGTAAGTACAATCCTTTTGTCATGGCTCTATCTTTTATAGAATACATAGGATATAAATACTCTGATGCTATTGTCGGTACTATGCCTAATCTCAGTGAACATATTGAAAATATAATTGGCTACAAGAAAAATGTAAAGTGTATCCCTATGGGGTTTCATGAATCAATGCTAAAAAAAGAAGATACAATAGATGAAGAATATCTATCAAAATATCTCAATGGCAATTATTTTAATGTAGTACATGCAGGGACAATAGGCATTACAAATGCCTTAAGTACTTTCTTTAAAACTGCGGAATTAATGAGAGATAATAAGACCATTAAATTTGTTTTAATTGGCGATGGTGCATTAAAAAAAACATATCAAGAACAATATTCACACCTTGAAAATGTTATTTTTGCACCTAAAGTTCCTAGAAAAATGGTTGCATCCGTACTGCAAAAAGCAAATATCGTTTATTTCTCTACTTTTAATTCAAAAGTTTGGGATTATGGGCAATCTCTTAATAAGGTTGTTGATTATATGTTATCTGGAAAGCTAATATTAGCCTCATACAGTGGATATCCATCTATGATAAATGAGGCTGAATGTGGTTATTTTATTCCATCAAATAATATAGAAGCGCTAGCTAAAAAGATAGAAGAACTACAAAAGCAGGGAAAACTTGAAGTAGATAAAATTGGTAAAAAAGGTAAGGACTGGATAATTAAAAATCGCAACTATACTAAACTAGCAAATGAATATTTAGATTTTATTTTTGATGAAATTTAATATTATAATTAACGTGATATTATCTTCAGAAAGGAATTAAAGAAAGGAATTAAAGAAAGGAATTAAAGAAAGGAATTAAATGCCTGAGGCACGATCAAGGTATTTGTCAAAGAAAACACGATCATGGAGAGCCTCAGGCATGATTAATTTAAAAGAACTACATAAATGCCACTACCATACATTCCAGCTAAAAAAGGCGAGCTTAAATTTACGTGATTCTGAAATCACCATTCTTAAACAAAATTGAAGTTAATTTAATTCTACAATGACTACCCCTAACACACTAGCAAAAAAAATGCGTTTAGATATACAAGGAATACGAGCACTAGCTGTATTGTCTGTAATGATTTATCACGCTAATAAAGATTGGCTTCCAGCCGGCTTTTTAGGCGTAGATATATTTTTTGTTATTTCTGGTTTTATCATTTCCCATCTTTTATTTAATAAATCAGAACGTAAATATAACTGGAAATCGTTTATTATAAGTCGAATAAAGAGAATATTACCTGCTTATATAGTACTATTATTTTCCTGCACTATTGCTGCAATTATTTTTTTTACACAACAAGATTTAAAGTTTTATAAAGAAAGTTTAAAATCAGCTATTTCATTTGACAGCAATAGATATTTTTCTAATTTCGGAAGTTACTTTGCACCAAATTTACATGAGCTACCGCTACTGCACACATGGTCTTTAGCTATTGAAATGCAGTTCTACATACTTCTACCTTTAATTCTAATACTTTCACCTAAAAAACATCTAAAATATACTCTACCATTTATTTTTATTTCATTATTTACCTTCTCTACCTACACTGTTTTCACTTCTAAAGAAAGCTATTATTTCTCTTTAATACTACGTATTCCAGAATTTTTCGTTGGAGTTTTACTGGCTTTTTTTTACGGTCAGTTTTCGTTAAACAAAAAAATTTCACCTTATACTGGACTATTTGCATTATTGGTAGTTTTAGCTAGTTTTTTCTGTATTTCAGAAAATCAAGTTCCTGGCATAGCTGTGATGTTTCCTTGCTTTGCCATTGCACTTCTACTCGTATCACAGCATGGCCCTGTCAACTCCTTTTTATCTAATAAATTACTTGTCTGGATTGGTGGAATTTCTTACTCATTATACCTATGGCATTGGCCTATTTTAGCGTTTATGCGCTACATCACCCAGTCTTATGAGTTACCACCTCTAGTCTATATAGGTTATGTATTTTTTAGTTTTCTATTTGCGTGGTTGTCTTGTAAGCTAATTGAAACACCACTGCGACTGACTAAAAATAAAAGAACATTATGGCTATTTATAGGTATGTTTATACTTAGCTTATTTTTATTGACGAAAGCATCCGAAAAAGCTAGCAAAATTTTATATAAGCCTTTACCTGTAGAGTACTCTAGATATGCTAATGCTAGTCAAATTTGCCATGGAAAAATAGTTGCAAACTGTATTCAAGGTAATAAAGCAGCTCCTACACATACTATTGTTATTGGTGATTCTCACGCAGCCCAATTAAATTTATTTTTCAATCAGTTTGGACTAGCACACAATATTTCATTTGAGGTATTAACTTCAAGTAGCTGTCTACCAATTGATGGATTTAATTTAGAAAAATCACATGACTGGGCAAAAGAATCCTGTAAAAAACAAACGGAATATATAAAAAACTCATTAAAAAACAAGAAAATTATAATATTTGCAGGTAAGTGGAACTACCATCAAGACTCACAAACCCAACAAGCTATAAAAACATTTATAGAAAATAACAAAGATAAAAAAATAATAATATTTTCTCAAATCCCCATGTTTAACTTAAATGTCATTAGAGCACGCCGAATAAACGACTTAGGAATTCACCTACATATAAAATCTATTCCTACTTGGTTAGATGCGAATAAAAGCATGGAAAACTTGGCCAATCAATATAAACACGTTTCATTTTTAAATACTCAAAATTTGATGTTATTCGATAATGCTCCTTTCTATAAAGGAGAGTTGATCTACAGTGACAACCATCATCTAAATGAGATTGGCTCTAAATTTTATGCTCAACAACTAGATCAGAAACTATTAGAGATACTTAATGTTAGATAATTTTGATAAATCTTCTATGCAACCGTCGCCGGGATCAGAATCTGATTACAGAGTCATTACAGCTGTAATACTAATAATTAAGCTCTAGGGAACCTCTAAAAACTTTTCACAGCCACCAAATTGAGTAAAATGTAGACACAATACATCCCTACAAGGTAGCGCCGTCATGATACCGCCTCGTTCTGCTTTAAAAAAAGATAAGCTGGCAGCCGA
>NZ_CAWQTY010000196.1:0-23270 GCF_963897815.1 Xenorhabdus sp. Sc-CR9 | reverse complement strand
AGCAGTAGCTACTCGGTATGACAAATTAGCAAGAAATTATGAAAGTCTCGTTGCTTTGGCATTTTCAATCATGTGGCTCCCTATGTGGGTCGATTGAAACATGTACAACAAAGGTCAACACGCTCTAGTATTATTCTATGTTCTTGGTCTTTGCCAGAATATAAAGCCCCAAAAGTGAAAAAATTGGATGTACTTGGTTGTATTTTCCTAATCATTTTTCTGATGAGTTTAGTCAGCTATTTCTCTTTCGATGGAAGTACTAAGCAACAATGGGGTTTATTGTCTATTTCAGTGATCGCTTTATTTCTCTTCATAAAGCATGAGCTGAAAACACCAGAGCCAATCGTTGAATTCCATTTTTTCCGCAACACACATTTTGTTTCAGCACTACTGGCAACATTCTTCCTTGCTTTTTTCTATTGCATCGTACTGTTGACATTACCTATATTTTTCGCCGGTCAATTGGAAAAAAATGATATTGAGATAGGGTTATTTTTGCTACCTGCGACAGTCATGTTTGCCTTAACTTCTCCTTGGATAGGTAATCGTAGTGAAAAATTCGGCCCACCACGAATTATTCTGGCTGGTTTGCTACTATTCGTCGCTGCTGCCGCTTTACTGACATTTGCGTCAGCACAAGAAAATGCCTGGTGGTTCATTATTCCGCTACTGTTATTTGGTATAGGATGGGGATCAATTCTTGGCCCTTCAACATTAATTGCTCTGGGTTCTCTACCTCGTGAACAAGCTGCTGTTGCAATGGGCACCTCATGGACAATTCATAATGTAGGAGGCGCTTGCGGTATCGCGTTTGCTGTCTTCTTATTAGCGCGTTTTAATACATTGGTGCAAGGTTATCAAACTCTGACATTATTCTTGTCTGGGTTTGCATTAATCTTTACCTTCATCTGCTATTTTCTCAATCGAAAATAATCTCTATGGCTTGCGATGAAAATAGCAAGCCATCAGATTCATGATAAAGCGGTGCAGCTTTCTGCAAAATGGGACTGATGAGTCCAATCCACCAGTCACTTTTATTCTTTAATCACAAATCAAGTACCAGTCGTTTTCCTTTCGCTCTGGAGCAACAAATCAGCATTGATGTCTGACTCTGCTTTTCTTCATCACTAAAATATTGATCACGGTGATCCGCTTCTCCTTCCAAGATCATGGTTTCACACGTTCCGCATATGCCTTCACGGCACATACATTCAACATGTACAGCTTTATTTCTTTCAATAACCTGAAGAATTGTCGATTCACTATCAACTTCCAGTTCAATGCCAGATTTCGCCAGAACAACAGTAAACGCATCACCGGTTTTATCTTCAACCGTAAATTGCTCAAAATGCAATTGGTGATCAGGAAATCCGGCATTTTGTGCAGCTTGTTTTACCCCATTATTCAATGCGCTTGAACCACAGGTATAAACGTGGCTTCCTTCCGGTAATAGGGGAATAAGTGTATCAAGTTCAAGGCGAGTCCCTTCAGATGAAATATGACAATCGATTTTCGCCTTAAATCCCGCGGCCATTAACTCTTGCGTAAACGCATTGTCATCGGAATTACGGTAGCAATAATGCAGTTCATACTCAGCATCCTGATGTTTCAATTCATGCAGATGAGACATAAAAGGTGTTATCCCGATCCCACCCGCTATTAATATATGTTTTTTCGCCCCAGGCACTAATGCAAATAAATTATTTGGTTCAGAAATAATGAGATTATTGCCAATAACCACTTTGTCGTGCATAAACGCAGAACCACCGCAGGAATGTTCTGCTCGCTTGACGGCAATCTGGTAACTATGTTTATCAAAAGGCGAACTTAATAAAGAATACGCATTACTGTAACGTTTATCACCATCCTGCATCTGGACAAAAATGTGACTTCCGCCAGTAAACGCGGGCAATTGCGTGTTTTCAGCCGGTATTAATGTAAATCGCTTAATATTTGGCGTGATAGCCTCAATATTGCTGACAATTACACTAATCGTCTGATATATAGACATAAGCCATTCCTGATTATGATTGCCTCTGCCGTCTTTCAAGTTGCCACTTTGTTGGCGGCAACTTGAAATTCATGGGGATCGTTAAAGCCCCTGACAGAGATATTTAAGCTCTAAATAATCTTCAATACCGTGGATCGAACCTTCATGCCCAGACCCGATTGTTTTATTCCGCCAAACGGCGCGACTTAATTGGAAATGAATCCCGTATTAATACCTACCATGCCATAGTCTAATTTTTCTGAAACACGCCAAATACGTTGCGGGTTTTCAGTATAAAAATAAGCAGCAAGCCCATAAATAGTGTTGTTAGCAGAGGCGATAACACTCTCTTCATCATCAAAAATAACCAAAGGTGCAATAGGTCCGAATATTTCTTCTTCTAATACCCGGCTATTTCAGTAACATGACCAAGTACAGTCGGTATAAAGAAATTATTCCCTAACGCATGACGCTTACCGCCATATAATAAATCTGCTCCCCCCTTATTTAGTGCATCATCTAAAAGGGACTGGACGTTATCCGCTGATTCAGCATTAATCAGCGGGCCTATTTGTGTTCCTTGATCAAAACCATTACCCACTTTCAGTTTTTGCACTTCTTCCACAAAACGCTGACTGAATACCGGATAAATATCTCTGTGAATATACAAACGATTTGCGCAAACGCAGGTCTGTCCCGCATTACGAAATTTGGCAGCAATCGCCCCCTCTACCGCTTTTTCAATATCAGCATCTTCAAAGACAATGCTGCATAGGTAATTTCACCTTCAGCTTCCACCAGCGGTTTACCCTGTTCCAGCGTCATGATTTCTGCCAGCCGTTCTTTATTTTCACTGAGTAAGCGAAACCAATTTTGTAATAACTGAGCACGTTGATGACCCGTCAGTACTTGCCATTGCGGTAATGCGTCGTATGCAGCCTGAATGGCTTTTTTCGCTTCATTGGCTGCCATATTGGGTATCTGCCCGATGACCTTTCCGGTTGCCGGATCAGAGACAGTTAACGTCTCTTTATTATCAGCATCGCACCACTGTCCATTGATGTAAGCCTGTTGACGGAAGAAAGGATTTTCTGAAATATTCACTTAATGACCTCTTTGACTAAGACTATACAGTCGCTTTCTTACCCAATTTCATCTTATTCGTGGTACGTCTGAGCAATAAGGTGGTGAAAATAAGCAATTCCATGCTCGCTAATTCCACTTCCTGTACTATCCGCCATGATGCGTCCCTGACCACGATAGCCACGTGATTTCAGCCCCTTTTGAACACTTTCAACCAAACGCAGGTCTTCCGGACGAAAAACGTCACGATACCATTCAATCAAAGATTTCTGTTCTTCTGTAATATCTTCATTCGTAAAGTAAATATCGTAATATTGCAGTGTTGTTTCAGCATCCATGGGAAATTCATAGATAACCGTCATCATGCCTTCAACAGGCGTAACGTTATACATAGTACAAGGCCATAACCAAAAGCCATGAAATGAAGACTCACCTTCAAACTTGAAAGATTGATCGGAAGGAATTGCATAACCAAATTGCAATGACCATTTCTCATACATGGTATGCCAATAGCGATCGACCTGAACAGAAGTTGAAAACCCCGGATGTGCCGGGCCGCAGTGGTAGCATTCCAGATAGTTATCAACAATGCTTTTCCAGTTAGCCAGTGTCGCTGTCGTGAAACGCGCTGCCAGTTTTAAATCATAAACGTCAGGGCAGGCTTCTAATACTTTGGTGCTTAATCCCGGTAATTGCGCTTCGACCGTTCCTGCATTCATGTCCATATTAATAAAAACAAACCCGGCATATTCTTCTAATTTCACAGGCGTTAATTGCGCTAATCCTTTGTCGAAATTAGCCACATTCTCACAGTTACGCGCATGGGCTAAAGAACCATCAAGTTTGAATGTCCAGGCATGATAGGGGCAAGTGATGACGTTTTTCGCTTTGCCTTCACCCTTCAATAGCTGGTGACCACGATGAGGACAGACATTAAAAAAGGCACGCAATACGTTGTCGCGCCCACGGACAATCACAATACTCTCACCAATAATTTCACGCGTGACATAATCATTGGGATTGGCAAGCTCACTTCTGTGCGCAACACAAATCCAACTCTTGGCAAAAATTGCTTCTTTTTCGTAATCAAAGACATCCTGAGAAGTATAGAAACGTGCGGGCATGGTGTACGCTTCTGCGGGATTCGCACAAAAATTTCTGGGCAGCGTAAAATAAGGGTCTTGGATGCTCATATCAATTCCTTAATCATTTGGCGAAATGGGTGTCTTGGATAAGATGTGCAGGAACCTGTGCATAGTCTTGTTTTATCCAACAGATAAAACCGTATGTCTTAATTAATAAGATGACTAAAAAAGGCAGTGCAGTAAGCACTACGCTGGTTTTCATCGTTTCCAGCGAGGCTTGCGTAAAGAGAATGGAAAGCGGGATCAGTGTGATCACGACACACCAGAAAAGGCGCAATTTCCGGCAAGGATCTTGGCCTTCCTGTAAATTACGCGTACTGGTTGCCGCCATGGTATAGGCCACCGCATCCATATGCGAAGCCAGGAAAATCACCATGATAAAAAGATAAGCTGCAAGGAAGAATTGACCTAATGGCAACGCACTCAATAGCTGGTGAACTGCTGTTTCTCCGCCCAATGTATTCAATATCTCAGGCACATTGATAGCACCGGTAATAAATTGGTGCATTGCGTAGCTCTCTAATACCCCAAAAAAGAACCAGCAACCAAACGTACTCCCCAATAATAATGCCCAAATAACTTCCTTAATCTTGCGCCCATGAGAAACCCGGGTCACAAACATCGCGACACCGGGTGTGTAGGAAACCCACCATAACCAGTAGAACACCGTCCAGCTACGTGTGAATTGACCGTCACCCATCGGATCGGTAAATAAGCTCATTTGCAGGAAATTCTGGGTTGTCAGGCCAACCGCGTTAATCATATTGTTAATGGTAAATTCCGTCGGCCCGACGATCAGTACCAGCAACGCAAAACCCAATGCTCCCCACCCCACCATTTGGCTTAAACGCTGCATACCTTTATCAATGCCGATATAAGAACTCAGGCAAAATATCACGGCGGCCAATAGGGTAATTCCAGCCTGAATAGTAAAATTATTAGGCGTACCGATGAGTGAAGAAAGCCCGCCACTTAATGTGGCCGCAGTCACCACTAAAGATATAGTTAGTGCTCCGACCGTCGCGATTAAGTACGTCATATCAATCAGGCGTCCCCAAAAACCATAGGGATTAATTTTTATAATCGCGGAAATAATCCCTGATAAGCTCAGTCCTTTATTTTTTCTGACATGAAAATGGTAAGCCATAATCAGTGAAGCGAGTGCATAAGTTGCCCAGGCACTTAAACCCCAATGAAAAAAAGAGTAACTGATACTATATTCCAACGCCTTGGGCGTTTTAGGGGAAATATTCAGACCCGGCATTTGATAATAATATGCCCACTCCATGACTCCCCAGTATAAGGTCGAGGAACCCAGACCGGCGCAAATAAACATAAATAACCAAGGTACTGTGGCATATTTGGGGTTCCCTTCACCCAATCGAATATTGCCGTATTTACTTATCGCTAAATAAAGTACAAACATCAAAGCGATAAGAACTAATATTTGAATTGTTGATCCCAGTAAACGAGTCAGCCCAGTAAAAATTGAATTAGCAATAACACTGGTTTCTTCAGGAAATAAACTGAGTGTTATTGCTATCACAACGATAAAAATCAGGCTTATTGCTATTAAGGGAATATCTTTTTTTGTACTGTTCAACATGAAACCTCCGTTTCGTCACTTTAATATATACCCATTTTGCATTTGGGCGATAAAAGCAAAGTGCCTGTTATCGTTGTTATGATTACGTTGGTATAGATACGACTAAGAGGAAAACATGCAACAAGTGGGAACGTACTTATCGCGTCTTTTTATTAACAATTCAAATATAGTGCTGATACATAATTTAAACAATCACCCAGATGGTAAATAGATAAAACACATATCGTAATGAATGTTTTGTGATGTTCATTAAGAATTAGGCAGATGAGAGTTCAGAGATAAATTAAATCGTTTCGTTAATTCTCCTCATGTTTTGAGTCAGAATCACAATAAAAATAAATAGGGCATAATTCGATGAATTATGCCCTTAGTTTGAATTATCCAATTCCGACAAATAGCTTATTCAAGCGTCCAGTCTTCAACTCTTAATCCATCCACCCGGTTAAATTCCCGTGTATTATTAGTGACAACGATTAACCCTTTACTTCTGGCATGTCCTGCAATGTGCAAGTCATTGTCACTTATCCTTTTTCCTTGTTTTTCAAGTACTGCACGAATATTACCGTAATGAAAAGCAGCTTGTTCATCATAAGGAAGAAGGGTTAATCGTGATACAAAATCCTCGACTATTGCAATATTTCGTTCAGGGTGTAAGCTTTTTTCTGCGCCAAATATCAACTCAGCCAAGGTAATCGTAGAGATAGCTATTTGGTTCGCATTCTGATTAAATTTTGGCAACAGTGACTCTGGACGTTTCTTGAGAATAAAGATCACAATATTCGTATCAAGTAAGTACTTAATCATCAAACGATTCCCTTTGACTGCTCATCTGTTCAGGACGCTCAGGTAAAAAATCATCAGTCACAGAGTGACCTGAGAGAAAAAAACTATCCCATGTGTTCTGAACAGGCGTAATAATACGTTCCTTTCCTTTCGCTCTGACCATCACATCTTTTACATTATCGGGGAAACGGAGATCTGCGGGTAGCCTGACATTTTGAGTCCGATTACTCATAAACACTTTGCTTCGATGAAACATGAACCACCTCCTGACTTATGCCATATAGTATAAGTATATAGCACATTTCATATTAACCCAATTCCAACATGTTATCTTTGTTCTGGTTAAGGCCTTTGATACACAACTAATGATAAATGCCGAATAATGGCGTCTCCGACCTGCTGTGTTGATGCGTTGCCTTTCATGTCAGGCGTCACTGTTCCTTCTGCTATAACAGCTTCAATGGCAGATAAAATATCATCATGAGCATGTTGATAACGTTCATCATCTTCGCCCAAGAACTGGAGCATCATGGCACCAGACCAAATCATCGCGATTGGGTTGGCAATATTTCTGCCATAAATATCGGGGGCTGATCCATGAACAGGCTCAAATAAGGAAGGAAAATTTCTTTCCGGATTCAGGTTGGCAGACGGCGAAAGCCCGATGGTGCCTGTACAGGCAGGCCCAAGATCAGACAGAATATCGCCGAATAAGTTGGAAGCGACAACGACATCAAACCGTTCCGGCTCCAACACAAATCGCGCACAAAGAATATCAATATGCTGCTTATCCCATTTAATCTCCGGATATTGTTTTGCCATCGCCTCAACCCGCTCATCCCAGTAAGGCATACTGATCGCAATACCGTTTGATTTAGTCGCGGATGTCAGCCGCTTACGAGGGCGGCTTTGCGCTAATTCAAACGCATATTTCAATATACGATCAACACCACGGCGGGTAAAAACCGATTCCTGGATCACCACTTCATGCTCCGTCCCTTCATGCAGACGGCCACCAATCGCTGAATATTCCCCTTCGGTATTCTCCCTGACGACATAAAAATCGATATCTTCCGGTTTTTTATTGGCTAACGGACAAGGCACTCCCGGTAAGAGACGTACCGGACGTAAATTGACATACTGCTGAAATTCACGGCGGAATTTCAGTAATGACCCCCAAAGCGAAATATGATCAGGCACTTTTTCAGGCCAACCGACAGCACCAAAATAGATCGCGTCAAACGCCGTTAACTGATTAAACCAATCATCAGGCATCATGGTGCCATGCTTAAGGTAATAGTCACAGCTGGCCCATTCGAAAGAGTCAAACGATAAATGGAGATCCCACTTTTCAGCCACAGTTTGTAATACTCTAATTCCTTCCGGAAGCACCTCATGACCAATTCCATCCCCAGGGATCGCCGCAATCTTGAACGGTTGTTTCATTAGATATCTCTCATTTATCAGGATACAAAATTGACTTTTCAGCTATTTTATAATTGACTGAATTGTATTCAATCCAAAAAATGTAGAAACATAATTTACGATATATGAATAATCTGCCTATTTTACAGGATCTCCGTGTTTTCCTTTTAGTCGCCAAGAGAGCAAGCTTTGCCGCTGCTGCGGAAGAAATGGGGGTTTCTCCGGCTTTTATCAGTAAACGCATCGCAATATTAGAAAGTGTATTGAATGTTACCCTATTGCACAGAACGACACGCAGGGTATCAATTACGGAGGATGGTGAGCGGATATACGAATGGGCACAACGTATTCTGAATGATGTCAATCAGATGCTTGATGAGCTTTCTGAACTTCGGCAAGAACCTCAAGGAACAATCAGGATTGTCAGTAGTTTTGGCTTTGGACGGCAATTCGTGGCCCCTGCGCTATCTGCACTCCTCCGAACCTATCCCCAATTAGAGATCCGGTTTGATGTGGAAGATCGTATTATTGATTTAGTCACAGAAGGCATTGATTTGGATATTCGTGTTGGCGATGATATTGATAATAATCTTATCGCACGAAAACTCGCATCCAATCGTCGCATCCTATGCGCAGCGCCCTCTTATCTCGCTCGTCATCCGGTGCCAAAATCACTGAATGAGTTGCCCTCTCACGCCTGTCTGGTCATCAAAGAGCGGGATCATCCTTTTGGCATCTGGCAGTTACAAAGTAGTGCGGGATACCAATCCGTGAAAGTTACCGGGCCGATGTCGTCCAACCATGGTGAAATTATCCACCAGTGGTGCCTTGATGGGAATGGTATTACTTTACGTTCCTATTGGGATGTCAGGGAAAATATCAAATCAGGTGCATTAGTTCATATTCTGCCTGAATATTATCAATCCGCGAACATCTGGGCGGTTTATGTCACTCGTCTGGCGATGTCTGCTCGCATCAGAGTCACCATTGAGTTTTTAGAACATTATTTTCAGCTTCACTATTCAGATCAAATTGAAGTCAAATCAAGTTAATGCACCAAACAGCCAGGTTATCAATGTATCGAGTTCGATCACGCACTTTTTTATTGCCTGTTATCTGGAAACAACGGAAAATTTGAAAGCAGCTATTGCCCTATATGAAAAATTGGGCTTCAGCTATCTTGATGAGGCACTTGGCAATACTAGTCACAGCGATTGTGAAGTAAAAATGATAAAATCACTATAACAAACCATTATCTTCAATAAATCAGCCCCACAGTTCAAGTGGGGCATTCGGTCTTAATGTGATGTTAGAAACATCTTAGTGAAGTCTCGGCTGATCTTCTTCCGGTGGGAAGAGATCACCGCTATCATCTTCATCATCCGATGCATTGGGATCTTCAAAATACGTTCCCCAACCATCGTAATTCACACCCATTTTTTCAACCAGATCCAGCAGTTGTTCAACCTGCGTATTGATCAAGTCAGCCTCCAATCGGCTTTCGCTGATCACATCACAACACATCAGAACAACACCATCTTCTGTTTCCAGCTCTTCCGCATCCGTCACTTCATAACCTAACTTAAATGCTTCGAGTGCTGCTTTTTCCAGTTGATCGAAGTTTTCCGCCGAAAAGTGGTGTTCAATAATATAAAGCGCTTCAGGATCGCTGCCATCTTCCAATAATTCTTCAATGATCAAACGAGTTTCTTCGCGCTGTTCTTCTAAAGCATGTGGGTCTGCCATGCCAATCCCCTCCGTCAGTTGGCTGTCCTGCTTTGCATTCTCCCATCTTTTCTAAACAAAGGATATATCTATCCCCTTTTGTCCAAAGAGAAATACAAACCATAATCTACTGATTCATCAGCCGTCTTAATACCATCACTATTACAAACACCAAAGCCAGGGCTTGCAATTGAATTTTTAATCGGTATATATTGAATATAAATTCAATATTGCGCTCATGGAGTCCATGCATAATGAATCCGTTTTTTCAACGCTCAATACTAAGATTGCTCGATATTACTCCTGTAGAAATTAATACTCTTTTAACACTTGCCAAAAAATTAAAAACGAATAAAAAATCAGGACAAGAGCTTCCTTTACTTGCAGGGAAAAATATAGCCCTTATTTTTGAAAAAGACTCAACCCGTACACGCTGTGCATTTGAAGTCGCTGCTCATGATCAAGGAGCCAGTGTTACCTATTTAGGCACAAGTGGCAGCCAAATCGGGCACAAAGAATCCATCAAAGATACTGCGCGGGTGCTTGGCCGTCTATATGACGGAATACAATATCGTGGCTACGGGCAACAAATCGCCGAAACGCTGGCGCAATACGCAGGTGTTCCGGTTTGGAATGGATTGACCGATGAATTCCACCCGACCCAACTTCTGGCTGATTTACTCACAATGCAGGAGCACAGCCAAAAACTGCTATCTGAAATCAAATTTGCCTATTTAGGCGATGCCCGCAACAACATGGGCAATACTATGCTTGAAGCAGCTGCATTAACAGGTATGGATCTCCGCTTAATCGCTCCAAAAGCGTGCTGGCCAGACGCAGATTTGGTTGAAGGATGCCAAAAACTGGCAGAAAAAACTGGCGGTCAGATCACTCTGACAGAAGATATTGCACAAGGTGTAAAAGAAGCTGATTTTCTGTATACCGATGTTTGGGTATCAATGGGAGAGCCTAAATCAGTCTGGCAAGAACGCATTACATTGCTGAAACCCTATCAGGTCAATATGGGTGTTGTGGAAATGACAGGTAATCCAGAGGTGAAATTCCTGCATTGCCTCCCTGCTTTTCATGATGAAGCAACCACGCTCAGCAAGCAACTGGCAGAAGAATTCAATTTATATGGCGGGTTGGAAGTGACCAATGGCGTGTTTGAATCGAAACACAGCATTGTGTTTGATCAGGCTGAGAACCGTATGCATACCATTAAGGCGGTAATGGTGGCGACAATGGTGCAAAATCTAGTTTTATAATTGTTGATTCATATTGTGCCCGTTCATACTGCAAAAATTAAATGCAAATATCTCCAACTCACTTGAATCCTGTATTCTTAAGCGAATTGGAGATATCTCCCACTTACTTCCGGTCAAAAACCAGAAAGTGACTCTGTCGCCTTTATCACCATGCACAATTTTTCAATATGTTGATAATCATCACATTAAACTATATCCACACAACCATTTGATTTATATGAAAAATTAAACATTTTAGAAAAAATATTCTCTTAATTAAACAAATATAGTTATTTTTTGGAAAAATTTTTTTATCTGCCTATGCCATATTCTTTTTCAATAGTGCAATATTTATCCCTGAAGAACATTGATAATTAATTTATAGGACTGCAAAAATGATAAAAAATATAGCTACGGCATTAATCCACGGTGGAAAACAGCAAGACAAAGAAAACCATGCTATTTTTCCACCCATTACAACAGCCAGTACTTTTGTACAGAAAAATTTATCTGAACACGGTGAGTATTGTTATTCCCGTTGCAGTAACCCGACTCGCCATGCCTATGAAACATTATTAGCCGAAATAGAGAGTGGTATTTACGCAACTGCAACTGCGTCTGGTGTAGCAGCTGCTGCCTTAGTTTTAAACTTATTACCCAAAGAATCCCATATTATTGCGATGAAAGGGGTTTATGGTGGCACATTTCGTTTATTTGAACAGGTAGCAATTGAAAATAATGGTCATCAATTTGATTATATCGACTTAAATAATCTCACTGAAGTTGAAGCCAAAATAAAAGATAATACTCGTTTAATTTGGATAGAAAGCCCAACCAATCCATTATTAGAATTAGTTGATATCAAACGTATTTGTTCATTCGCGAAAAATTACAATATATTAACTTGTGTTGACAATACATTTGCAACCGCATGGAATCAAAAACCTCTCGAATTAGGTGCAGATATTGTTATGTTATCTACAAGTAAATATATTGGCGGTCATTCAGATCTTATTGGAGGAGCAGTTATTACACACCGAAATGATCTAGCCAATAGATTAGATCTCTTAAAAACAACTATCGGTGCCATTGCATCTCCCTTTGATGCTTATTTAGCACTACGTGGATTAAAAACATTAGCGTTACGAATGTCAGCGCAATGTGCTAATGCACTTGAAGTCGCCAATTTTCTTAAATCTCATTCAAAAATTGAGCAAGTCTATTATCCTGGCTTAACCACTCACCCACACTATTCCATTTGTCAGGAGCAAATGCGTGCAGGCGGTGCCGTCGTCACAGTCAAATTAAAAGGTGGTCTGGAGGATACAAAGGAATTTTTAAGTAAATTGCGCTATTTTGTTTTGGCAGAATCTCTCGGTGGCGTAGAAAGTATGGTTAACCATTCTGCAACTATGTCACATGGCTCAATGACAAAAAAAGCGCGGGAAGAGATTGGTATTTATGATACGGTATTACGTTTATCAGTAGGAATTGAAGATATTCGCGATTTATTAGCTGACCTCAAAAAAGCATTAGAGTGAATTTACTTAATATAAAGAATAAAAAAAGCAAGGTAAGTAAAAATGAATGATTACGGAATTTGGACTATCATCACTCCTGTTGTTACAATTATTTTAGCTATATTTACACGCCAGGTGATTTTATCATTACTACTCGGAATATTAGTCGGATTTACTGTTATTAATGACCATAATTTTATTTTAGGTATACAAGGAACCATTGAAGGTATTATTGATACATTCACCTCTCCCAGTAATACCAAAACTATCATCTTTATGTTAATGATTGGTGGAATAATGCGGCTTGTGGTGGTGACAGGCGGCGTACGATCCTTAGTCCGGTTATTAACGGAAAAGACGCAACTTATTGAAAATAAGAAATCTGTTCAATTTTTAGCAATGATTATTACATCATTAATCTTTATTGAAAGCTCAATTAATCAATTAATCGCTGGAGCATCAACAAAAAAACTAGCCAAAAATTATGGTATACCACCAGAAAAAATGTCTTACATTATTCAAACATCCTGTGTTTCTGTTTGTTCTTCTGCCATGATTAATGGTTGGGGAGCCGCAATGATGGGTGTCATCGGTGTACAGGTTTCTAGAGGGTTAATCAACGGTGAGCCATTTGATATTCTAGCTGGTTCTATGATTTATAATATTATGGCTTGGTTATCGCTAGCTTCCGTCTTATTTTATATTTTTTCTAGTGTGTCCTGGGGACCAATGAGAACTGCGGAAATGCAGGCCTTGCATGAACATTTAAATAATGAGACTGAAAACAAGCACAGTGAAGATAGTGATGATATTATTGAACACCCCAAATGCCATACTTCATTAAACTTTTTTATTCCTATTTTATCGACTGTATTCATGCTCCCCATTGCTCTCTATATCACAGGTGATGGTGATTTTAGTAAGGGCAGCGGTTCAACCTCTATCTATTGGAGTGTTATGTTCGGAACCACAGTGTCTTTCTTTTGGTTCTTAACACACCGTATTTTAACTATCGAAACCTTTTTTAAAGAGCTTTATATTGGTTATGCCAGCATGATAAAAATAAGCTCTGTCATGATATTGGCATTCTTAATGGGTAGTGTCTCTGCTGATTTAAATACCGGTGCTTATATTGCACAAATGACTTCTGGTATTATTCCAGCAGGTTTTTCCATAGGTTTTATTTTCCTGATTAGTGCCATTATGTCATTAGCAACGGGCACCTCATGGGGTACATTCGCAATTATGATCCCAATTGGAGTACAGTTAGGTATTTCAGTTGGTATGCCCCCTGAATATATGATTGGTGCGGCAATTTCTGGTTCTATCTTTGGTGATATGACATCGCCAATTTCCAGCGATGCTATCGTTGCATCAATGGCAACAGATTGTAACCATATTGAACATATTCGAACTCAAATGCCATATGCGTTGGTTACCGCAAGTTTCGCCCTCGTAATCTATTTTTACTTAGGCTTTACTTATTAACTCACAATCCGTCGGGGATAATATGTCTTTACAAAAAAACTTAGCAAAATTTGATCGTATTGATTTACTAAAAACTGAGACCATGATGGATAAATTGGAAAATTTATCTCACTATTTAGGGCGCGATGTTTATATTAAGAGAGATGATTTAACCCCCTTGGCGATGGGTGGGAATAAATTACGTAAATTAGAATATCTTATTGCTGACGCATTACAAAAAAAGGCTAAAGTTATTGTTACCGCTGGAGCAATTCAATCAAATCATGTACGGCAAACAGCGGCTATTGCTGCAAAGTATGGACTAAAATGTGTTGCCTTATTAGAAAATCCCATTCAAAGCCAAGATAGTAACTTACTGAATAATGGTAATAAACTGCTGACAGAATTATTCAACACCCAATGTGTCATGTGTGATGAGTTGATCGATCCCAATGTGCAAATGAAGGAATTGATTGACCAGCTCAAGCTCGAAGATGCTTATATTATTCCTGTCGGCGGTTCCAATGCCCTTGGTTCATTGGGTTATGTGCGTTGCGCATTAGAAATTGCCGAACAGCGCCCAAAAGATGTCGAATTTGCTGCCGTTATTGTCGCCTCCGGAAGCGCAGGAACACATGCAGGATTGGCTATTGGATTACAATCCGTACTACCACAAACACCTGTTATTGGTGTTACCGTCTCGCGTGTTACAGCCGAGCAAGCACCGAAAGTCAGTCAGTTGCAGCAAGAAATAAGCTCGCTTTTAGGTCAAACAACCTGCCCAGATATCCTTTTGTGGGATAATTATTTTGCTCCCATGTATGGCATGCCGAATAAAAAAGGGTCTGATGCCATTACGCTATTGGCACAAAAAGAGGGCATTTTATTAGATCCCGTCTATACCGGAAAAGCTATGGCCGGATTAATTGATAATGTCCTGAATAATACCATTGAAAGTCAGAAACCATTGCTCTTTGTTCATACAGGTGGAGCTCCCGCACTATTTTCCTATTCTGGAATCGACGCAATAATAGATTGATTTATGAATCATTACATACAGGATCTTAAGAATTAAGCTTTTCAAGACACCCATACAATATATTATTTTTCCTTAATTTTCTCTGTGGTGTCTTGAAAGCGTTTCGGGATAAATATTCCCTCGTCTCATCCAGACAGAAAACGAGCTATGACCATGCATCTTATATTAACCCGCACTTACCAAATCATCTTCGACTGCTCAGCACCAATTTAAACGCAAAAAGCAAAAACAACCCACCTGTTGCGCGATTCATCCATTTAATGACATTTTCACGGCGTAATATATGGGAAAGAGAGCGTGTGGCACAAATCAGTGACAATGACCACAACGTGCCAAGCAATACGTGGATCGCCACTAAACTGAATGTCCATAAAATGGGTGAGTGCCCTTGTGGAATAAACTGCGGCAAAAATGAAACATAAAACACGCCCATTTTCGGATTCAGTACATTACCCAACATGCCTTTGATAAACCAATTCTGGTCTTTAACAGAAGAAGATGTTTCTCCCCCAAGATCTTTTTTAGGATGCCAAATCATTTGAATGCCCAGCCAGCATAAATACAATGCACCACACCATTTTAATATGTTGAATGCCAGCTCTGATACGGCGATCAATGTACCAAGACCAAAAGCCACCATTGCTCCCCAAATAAAGCACCCCGCATTAATTCCGAGAGCGGCTTGAAAGGCTTTTTTACCCCCTTCTGCCGTTGCAGTTCTCAAAACTAATGCGGTATCTAATCCGGGTGTCAATGTAAGAAATGTAGCCGCCAGAGTAAATGCAAGCAGGGAATCCATAGCAGTCATGTTTATATCCAAAAAAAAGCAGAGTCAAAACTCGATTATCGAGAATGCTAAATGACACTTATATATTCAACTGGCACGGTTTTTGTCAACCAAACTCCGTTATCCGCCTGATGGAATTTGAAGCTATGCTCATACATCAACTGGGCTTCAATTGTCAGAATAACTACGTTACCATGACGCTGACCCACTTTGGTTGCCGTGGATTTATCCGCCGATAAATGAACGTAATGCCGCGTTCCTGCTCGTAATCCCTGTTTAAAGATGGGATCCAGAAAATGGGTGGCAGTGCCGCGGCAAAAACTTATGGTGAACTCAGTGCCAGCATGGAACAAATTAGACGAGTTATGGGCACAATGGATCAACTAATTGCAGCTCATGCCCTAAGTAAGAGCCTGACGATTGTCACCAATGATTCTGCATTTGGGATGGTTAATGGGCTAAATGTTAAAGACTGGAGCAAATATTGACAAGTGGGAGCACGGTTCCACTTAACCGACTACCCATCCACGCCCTAACGGAAAACACTCTTTTGATTCTTATCCTTTTTCTGCGTGAACAACAGGAACAAGTCTCATTTATGAAATCCGGTATCGCCACACGCAATGCCAATTTCAATCATCTGATCGACCAAGTAGAACGCATCGCTTTACGCTTCAGCGCGCCAACTCTGCTTACGGAGCCAACGGGAGCGGGTAAATCCTTCCTCATACGCCAAATCTACCAATTGCGGCAATCACGCCATTTAATAACAGGGAGATTTGTTGAAGTGAACTGTGCAACTTTGCACGGTGATAATGCGATGTCCACACTGTTTGGACACGTTACCTTGCCCGATTCGGTCTGGATTGAGAGAACATTCAATATCATTAGGAGAACAATAATATGGAACTTAAATTCTTAGGCACCAGCGCAGGTATTCCCACAAAAGAGCGTAATGTCACCAGCCTGATCCTTTATTTACAGGGCGTCCGCAATGCGCTGTGGATGTTTGATTGCGGTGAAGGAACTCAGCATCAGATCCTGCATTCTTCCGTCAAAATATCCAAACTGGAGAAAATCTTTATCACTCACCTGCATGGAGACCATATCTTCGGCTTACCTGGTTTATTATGCAGCCGTTCAATGGGTGGTTCTACCGATCCCCTCATTCTGTATGGCCCAACGGGCATACGTCAGTTTGTAGAAACCGCATTGCAATTGAGCAGCTCTTTCCTGACCTACCCACTGGAAATTATTGAAGTTGAAGCCGGGCAATTGTTTGATGATGGTGAATTCAAAGTCATGGCTTATACCTTGAACCATCGCGTAGAATGCTATGGATACCGTATTGAAGAACACGATAAGCCCGGTGCTCTGGATGCACAGAAACTGAATCAGGTGGATATTCCCCGTGGTCCTTGGATGCAGACTCTAAAGCAAGGCGGCACAGTCACGTTGGAAGATGGCCGCACGATTTGTGGTAAAGATTATTTAGGTGCACCGATTCGTGGCAAATCACTGGCCATTTTCGGGGATACAGAACCAACACCGGAAGCACTGAAACTCGCCGCCAATGTTGATGTGATGGTACATGAAATTACGCTGGAAGATGCGTTTGCCGCAAAAGCCAACGAGAGGGGACATTCCACCACTAAACAGGCCGCAACACTAGCCCGTGACGCTAGGGCGAAACATTTTATCGCAACGCATATCAGCGGACGCTATAGTGTTGAGGATTGTCCGCGATTATTGGCGGAATGTCGGGAAATATTCCCAAATACCGATCTGGCTCAAGATTTTGCCGTCTTTACCGTGAAATAGAAAAAATAAACCTGAGAGATAAAAATGAACTACGCCAAAGTTTCACCTAAAATTATTAATCCGTTATACAAAAGCTATGAAGAAGTTCACTCCTCTGAACTGGATCAATCCCTTGTTCTTTTAGTAGAAACACGGATATCCCAAATTAACGGTTGTGCTTATTGTTGCCGCCTTCATGCCGAAGCAATCCGCAAAGACCATGGTATCGAGCAAGTAAAATTAGATAAATTACCCGCGTGGTTCAATTCCAGTATATATAGCCCAAAAGAAAGGCTAGCGTTAGAGTGGGCTGAAGCCCTGACGACTAATCCCAGGCAAAATGTGCTGGACGAGATCAAAGCCCGCCTTGATGATGTCTTTACCGAAAAAGAAATCGTTGACCTGACAGCTGCTATTTCCCTGATGAATGCCCTTAACAGGATGGCAGTCAGTTTGGGTGACAGAAATGAATAAACTCAATCATTAAGGCCAGCAAAAAGTTAAAACAAAAATTTCTTCCGGCAAACCTTGCGGTGAATGCTATCGTGAGTATAATTCGCGACGATTTGCCAGGAGAAAACATGAAAGATTTCGCTGTAGAAGTCGTAAAACATCAAGCTAACGAAAACCTGCCTGCTGGCAGCGTAAGCGTATTGTTTTTCCCATTGCTTAACAGAACATTCATTTAAAAAGCCCCTCAATTGAGGGGCTTTTTTTTACCTGCCCAGTCAGACTAAAAATCATAAAAGAGGAACGTAAACATGGCTAATCCGTTATATCGCAAACATATCATTTCAATTAATGATCTGAACCGCACAGATCTGGAATTGGTATTGCAGACGGCAGCTGCATTGAAAGCCAAACCACAGACTGAGCTACTGAAACACAAGGTGATCGCAAGCTGTTTCTTTGAAGCCTCTACACGTACCCGTCTCTCTTTTGAAACCGCCATTCAGCGACTCGGCGCTTCCGTCGTTGGCTTTGCCGACAGCAGCAATACTTCATTAGGTAAAAAGGGAGAAACACTGGCTGACACCATTTCTATCATCAGCCAATATGCCGATGCGATTGTTATGCGTCATCCACAAGAGGGGGCGGCGCGACTGGCATCTGAATTTTCCGGCAATATCCCTGTCATTAATGCCGGCGATGGCGCAAACCAGCATCCAACCCAGACATTACTCGACCTGTTCACTATTCAGGAAACTCAGGGCAGACTGGAAAACCTGAAAATCGCCATGGTCGGTGATTTGAAATATGGTCGCACCGTACACTCGCTGACCCAAGCCCTGGCGAAATTTAATGGCAACCATTTCTGCTTTATCGCTCCGGATGCTCTGGCAATGCCAAGCTATATCCTGCATATGCTGGAAGAAAAACAGGTAAGCTACAGCCTCCACAATAACTTTGAAGATGTGATGCCTGAACTGGATATTCTGTACATGACCCGCGTTCAGAAAGAGCGTCTTGATCCTTCCGAGTATGCCAATATCAAAGCTCAGTTCGTCCTGCGCGCAGCAGATCTGGTCAATGTAAAAGAGAACCTGAAAGTTCTGCATCCTCTGCCACGTATTGACGAAATCACGGCAGATGTTGATAAAACCCCGTATGCTTACTATTTTCAGCAGGCGGGTAACGGAATTTTCGCCCGTCAGGCATTGTTGTCTTTGGTTTTGAATGAAGAAGTTATTATAAAACGTTAAGAAAAACAGATAGCCATTAATATTATGATTAAGGCATTTTTCTCCTTGATCATAGTATTATTTTCTTCAATAAGGATTTCTATTTTTCTTATCCGATATTATCCGGATAATTTCTTTAGCTAATAATTATAAAGGCTTGTATTCACCATAATCATCCGTCCAAATCAACTTTGGTTTTTCGCTTGTTTGACTGGCATGGCTCAGTATTATCGAAAATAACTTTCCGCTTAACACTGAACCTACTGCTAAGTGACTACTCCTCTCCGTAAAGAGGTTCACGGCGGATTTTGCGAAATCTAAACACCTTAGACGAGGCGTTGAGGTTCCGGCTGCCTCTGTTCTGTGAGGGATAATTTCACTGGCACAGATTTCGAAGTCGGCGTGCCTGTGCCTTCCCCAATGCTTTCCATTGGAACCAGTGGATTGGTTTCTGGGTAGTAAGCTGCAAGATTTCCCCGTGGAATGGTATAAGGAACCAATTTGAAACCGGAGACTTTACGCATAATGCCGTCATTCCATACCGTTTCAATATCAACCAGATCACCAGCCTGATAGCCCGATTGTGCGATATCTTCTGGATTCATGAACAACACTTCCCTCTGGCCATAAACCCCACGATACCGATCATCCAGACCATAAATAGTGGTGTTGTATTGATCATGAGAACGTAAGGTCTGCAACGTGAAAGGAACTTCTACCCCCTCAATTTGCGGAAACAGGGTTTT
This sequence comes from Xenorhabdus sp. Sc-CR9, assembly GCF_963897815.1. NCBI lineage: Bacteria > Pseudomonadati > Pseudomonadota > Gammaproteobacteria > Enterobacterales > Morganellaceae > Xenorhabdus > Xenorhabdus sp. Sc-CR9. Next base: position 3,225 of record NZ_CAWQTY010000196.1, on the reverse strand, counting down.
CGGCAGTGGTACGTGGCAGAACTCAGCTTTTTTACTCGGTGTAGCAAAGCGTAATTCAGCCGCAACATTGCCGAGGTAGAAGCCACCGGGGTGTTCGCATTTTTTATTGAAACCCTCAAACCCCGGTATAGTCGCCGCAATATGATCGCGGATTTTGTTGTCATCACCCGCTAACTCAAGCCAGTTAATTGTCTCTGTATTGCCGACTGTCGCGTTGGCAATTCCTGCAATAATTGCTGTTTCAGAACGTTGAGTATCAAATAGCGGTTTATTCACACCTTCTGACGCATGAACCATGCTGAATGAGTCTTCTACCGTCACAAACTGCGAACCTGTAGCCTGAATATCCCGTTCGGTACGCCCCAGCGTCGGCAGAATAAGTGCGCCTTTTTTACCGGTAACTAGATGGCTCCGGTTTAACTTTGTGCTGATGTGTACGGTTAAATCACAATGTTTAAGGGCTTCTTCTGTACGTGGGCTATCCGGAGCCGCCGCCGCAAGATTTCCTCCTAACGCAATCAGAACCTTGACTTCATCACGCAACATGGCTCTCAGTGCTTCCACAACATTATGCCCGTGGGCACGAGGCGGTTCGAATCCAAAGTGGGCAGCCATGCTATCCAGAAAAAGCTTACTGGGTTTCTCATTAATTCCCATCGTCCGGTTGCCCTGTACATTACTGTGACCACGTACCGGACAAAGCCCAGCACCGGGTTTACCCAACTGACCAAACAATAATTGAAGATTGACGATTTCACGGACGGTAACCAAAGAGTGTTTATGTTGGGTTATACCCATTGCCCAAGTGCATATAACGCGCTCTGCGCTCTGGTAAATTGCCGCCGCTTCGCGCAATTGTGTTTCAGTCAATCCAGATTGATTCTCAATAAATGACCATTCAGTCACGGCCACTTCTTGTAAATAGGCATCCACACCATCGGTATGGGCCGAAATGAATTCCAGATCAAAAATACCCGATTTACCCTCAATTAATAGAGCGTTATGCGTTTCCAGAAGCGCCTTCACAATTCCCCGAACTGCCGCCATATCGCCACCCAGTTTTGGCTGGTAGTAACGATGGCTAATTTCTCCCGCCATTGGCGTTATCACTTCAAGCGGTTTTTGCGGATCAGCGAAACGTTCCAATCCGCGCTCACGCAGAGTATTAAAGGTAACAATGCGTGCTCCACGCTCAGCAGCATGTCTCAGGCTATGCAACATTCGTGGATGGTTCGTTCCGGGGTTCTGACCGAATACAAAAATAGCATCCGCGTGATCAAAATCTTGCAGCCGAATAGTGCCTTTCCCAACCCCCAAACTTTGCAACATGCCGTAACCGCTGGCTTCATGGCACATATTGGAACAATCAGGGAAGTTATTTGTTCCCAATACACGACCGAACAGCTGATAAAGCCATGATGCCTCATTACTGGCTCGACCGGAGGTATAAAGTTCAAGTTGATTGGGATTACTCATTGCCTTAATGTGGCTGGAAATCAGGGTAAAAGCCTCATGCCAGCTAATCGGTTCATAATGGTCTGTCTGCGGGTTGTAACTCATCGGCTCAATAATCCTGCCTTGATATTCAAGGAAGTAATCACTTTGTTGATAGAGTTTACTGACACTATGAGTCGCGAAAAACGCCCGATCAACATGACGACGAGTCGCTTCCCAAGTCACTGCTTTAGCACCATTCTCGCAGAAACTGAACAAACTTTTATTGTCATCGCCCCATGCGCATCCGGGACAATCAAAACCTCTGGGCTTATTCATGCGCATCAGGTTAACCATATTCTTCAGTGTTTGCTTGCTATCAAAAACAAAGCGAGTGGTTGCCTCCAATGAACCCCAACCACCCGCAGCCGAGTGGTAAGGTTTTATTTTTGATTTGAATTTCATAAAAATCTCGATTTTTTATGTCGTGGTCAACACAAGTTGGCCACAGATTTACAGATGAACCAATAACGCCGATTTCATTCATTGGCGGGTTACCACCGATGTAATCATAGGGGCGAACCCAAGTAGTCAGGCTTCGTGATAAAACTAAAAATCAGGCGATAACCACTTCTTTATAATCATACTCTTATTCATTTATTGTTGTAGTTATTCCGTTGTTACATCACGAAAAAACCGAATGATAATAATACTGTCACTCTTGTATCAATATAATATTTCTTGACGTCTTTTTATTTAAGTAAATTTATTTAATGTATTTTTATTGATAATTATCAACCATAAAATTAATGATGGTTTCATAAAGCAGGACATTACCAAAATCAATAGCAAGATTTACGGCACATGTAGGTAAATGAGAGTCATGTTTTATGACAATAACAGCATTGATGGGTATAAAATATACTATATTAGGCGTCAGGAGAATTAATTGAGTGCACGAAATGATTTTTAAAATCAGTTAATTTATTATCAGGTTAATAATTATCATTAAATCAATAAAACACCTCAAATAAATCACTACAAAACAATAAGTAAAAATTAATAATTTAAGCGGGTTTTATATAGAAAAACCTCACAATACTCCATATTATGATGAACATTATTGTTATCTGCCCGTTACGCTCAACCTGTAACAAATTGAGACATAACGGGCATAAAACTTACAATTAAACCAATCATGATTCCTTATTTTATCCTCCTTCCTTGGTGTACCACACAAACTATAGAGGATTTCCCTGATGCTAAGCCCTTGTATTATAAAACACCAACAGATAACATAAGATTATGAATTCAGATTAATGATAATATATTATCAAATGGATTATATAATGCAAGAATCGAATAATATAAAAGCAAGCAATCCTGATGATTTGTTGATAAAAATCTCACAAAACATTGATTTTCTGATGAAAAAAAATAACATAGATTCTCAATCCCTAAGTAAATTAACAGGACTGGGAATTGCCACTATCAACAGTCTCAGACGTGGTGTCGGCAACCCGACTATTGCTACTATTTCATCTATCGCAGAGGTGTTTGGTGTGAATGTTGGTGAAATTACAGACAATAAATTATCTGAATCAAAAGAAAATGAAGAGGTTATTTCATCAGTCCCTCTAATCCGTTATGATGAATTAGATAGTTATATACCAATCTAACTTGAAGATGCAGGTTTTAAAATCTGAAAGTTGTCAGTCAGTCGAGTCGTGAGTTCTTTCGCTTTTTCTGGCAAAGTGGTATGAAAAAAGTGGCGAAGGGTTTCACGGAATG
>NZ_CAWQTY010000195.1:0-23732 GCF_963897815.1 Xenorhabdus sp. Sc-CR9 | reverse complement strand
ACAGGATTTGTCTGGCGGCAAGAGCGCGGTGGTCCCACCTGATCCCATGCCGAACTCAGCAGTGAAACGCCGTTGCGCCGATGGTAGTGTGGGGTCTCCCCATGCGAGAGTAGGGCACTGCCAGACAATTATTTGCCAGAGAAGCCATCCCTGACCGGATGGCTTTTTTGCGTTTGTAATTTACCTACATCTTAATTTAAATGCCTTTTGTTCCTTTTGTTATATCCTTTATTCCTCTCCCTTATTACATAGAATTAAATGAAATAATTTCAATTTGAGTACAATAACTCGACATTACTCTCACCTTCTGGTTAAATTTAGCTATCTAGAAGTCTAAATTTGCAAATTCGAATAGTCGAGGTATCCAGCAATGCCAATTCGTGTACCAGATGAATTACCTGCGGTAAACATTCTCCGCAATGAAAACATCTTTGTCATGACATCAACAAGGGCGAATATTCAGAATATTCGTCCCTTGAAAGTATTGCTGCTTAACCTGATGCCAAAAAAGATAGAAACAGAAAACCAATTCATTCGGTTATTATCTAATTCACCATTACAGATTGATATTCAGTTACTACGTATTGATAGCCGGCAGTGTAAAAATACCCCTTCTGAACATTTGGATAATTTTTATTGTGATTTTGACTCAATAAAAGATCAAAATTTTGATGGACTGATTGTCACAGGGGCACCTTTAGGGCTTGTTGAATTTGAGGATGTGACCTATTGGGAGGAAATTGAAAAAATTGTTACTTGGGCAAAAAATCATGTTACTTCAACACTTTTTGTCTGTTGGGCTGTTCAAGCAGCCTTAAACGTTCTTTATCACCTTCCAAAATATACACGAGAAATTAAACTATCAGGTGTTTATTCCCACTCAATCCTAGATCCTTTGGCATTATTAACACGAGGATTTGATGAAACTTTTTTTGCTCCCCATTCGCGCTTTGCTGACTTTCCTGAATCAATGATCCGTGAGCATACAGACCTAGATATTTTAGCCAGCTCAGAAGACGCAGGTGCTTATTTATTTGCTAGCAAGGATAAAAGACTCGTGTTTGTGACAGGCCATCCTGAATATGATATAGACACATTATCCGCAGAATATTGGCGTGATCAAACTGCAGGTTTGAAACCCGTATTGCCAGTCAACTATTTCCCAAATAGTGATCCTCAAAATAAACCTATTGCATCTTGGCGTAGTCATGGTCATTTACTTTTTTCAAACTGGCTAAATTACTATGTTTATCAAATCACGCCATATGATCTCGCTTTTATGAATCCTTCCTTAGATTGATCCTATTGGAAATAGAAAAATGAGAATTTGCTGAAGCGAGTCATTTCTCATTTTGTTAATTTTCTTTTATCCACTATTATTAATCAGTTGTTATTTATTCTCCATATATAACAAAAGGTTAACATCATATTATTTGATTTTTTGAAATTTATTTCCATCTTTTTTCTATCTTTAAATTAACTTAATCATTTGATTTTATTTATTTAATTATCTTTATTTAAAATAATGGAAACGGTTTTTGATTTATTTTTAGGATGGATTAATCTTAATCGAGTAGTCTTTAAAAGATGAGGAGAGGGAGATTATGCAATCGGTGTTAACAACCCAGTTAACTTTTACAAAGCCTTTTAATGAGGCAGAAAATCAGGTGTTATCAACTGAATCTATTGATTTTTTGGAAGATTTGGTTGTCGAGTTTTCTGACAGACGTAAAAAGTTACTGGAAGAACGTGTAGATTGGCAGAAAAAAATAGACGATGGAACATTACCTGATTTTATTTCAGAAACGATTTCCATTAGAAATGGGGATTGGAAAATTCAGGGAATACCAAATGATCTCAACGATCGCCGTGTTGAAATAACGGGACCTGTAGAACGCAAAATGGTCATCAATGCCTTAAATGCAAATGTGAAAGTATTTATGGCGGATTTTGAGGATTCATTAGCTCCTGCTTGGGAAAAAGTTATCAGTGGGCAAATTAACTTGAGGGATGCCGTCAACGGTACTATTTCATATACCAGCGAGCAGGGTAAACATTATGAATTGAGGCCGGAACCAGCAGTACTGATTGCTCGGGTCAGAGGCCTTCATTTGTCTGAGAAACATGTTCTCTATAAGAATGAACCGATTTCTGGTGGCTTATTTGATTTTGCTCTTTATTTCTACCTTAATCATAAGAAATTGTTGGAAAAAGGCAGCGGTCCTTATTTTTACCTGCCTAAAATACAGAGTTATCAGGAGGCTCAGTGGTGGAGTGATATCTTCAATTTTGCAGAATCGCATTTCAATTTACCTAAAGGCACTATTAAGGCTACGGTCTTAATTGAAACATTACCCGCTGTATTTCAGATGGATGAAATCCTCTATCACTTACGTCACCACATTGTAGGGCTTAATTGTGGTCGTTGGGATTACATTTTCAGCTACATTAAGACACTAAAAAATCACGCAGATCGTGTTTTACCCGATCGTCAGTCTGTGACAATGACACAACCTTTCTTGAGTGCATATTCTCGCTTGCTGATTAAAACCTGCCATAAACGTGGTGCGTTTGCGATGGGAGGTATGTCGGCATTTATTCCGAGTAAAGATCCTGTCCAAAACCAGCTAGTTTTGGACAAAGTCAGAGCAGATAAAGAGCTGGAAGCTAATAACGGCCATGATGGAACGTGGGTTGCTCATCCTGGGCTTGCCGATATTGCCATGACGGTTTTTGACATAAAACTGGGTGAGCAACCAAATCAATTGGCAATGTTGCGTGAAGAAGATGAAACGATTACAGCTGCACAATTGCTTGCTTCTTGCTCAGGAGAAAGAACAGAACAAGGCATGCGCGCTAATATTCGTGTCGCTGTCCAATACATAGAAGCATGGATTTCAGGGAATGGGTGTGTGCCGATTTATGGATTGATGGAAGATGCTGCGACGGCAGAAATTTCCCGTACTTCTATTTGGCAATGGATTCGCCATGAAAAATCACTTTCCAATGGTAAGAAAGTGACTAAAGAACTATTCAGAGAAATGTTAAAAGAAGAATTAGATATTATTAAACAAGAGATTGGTGAAAATTTCTTTAATCAAGGGCGCTTTATGGAAGCCTCTGACTTGATGGAAAGGATTACCACACAGGACGATTTAATTGATTTCTTAACCTTGCCGGGTTATCAACTAATCGATTAATTTAAAAACAAAAATGACGAAAATATCCGATTAATTAAGTATAGGAAGTAGAACATCATGACCATTTCTCGAACACAACAAATAGCGCAATTAGAACAAGAATGGAAACAACCACGCTGGCAAGGTATTACTCGCCCATATAACGCAGAAGATGTCGTCAAACTACGCGGTTCTATTAATCCTGAACACACTTTAGCGCAAATGGGAGCGAGAAAGTTGTGGGAATTGTTGCATGGAAAATCGAAGAAAGGCTATGTAAATGCACTTGGCGCGCTGACGGGTGGGCAGGCACTACAGCAAGCAAAAGCAGGTATTGAGGCAGTTTACCTTTCTGGCTGGCAAGTTGCCGCAGATGCAAATACAGCTTCTGGCATGTACCCCGATCAATCATTGTATCCTGTTGATTCTGTTCCTAATGTAATCAAACGTATCAACAACAGTTTCCGTCGTGCAGATCAAATCCAGTGGTCAAATGGTATCGATCCTGACAGTCAGGAATATATTGATTATTTCCTGCCGATTGTGGCTGATGCAGAGGCGGGGTTCGGTGGAGTACTGAATGCATTTGAATTGATGAAAGCGATGATTGAGGCAGGGGCAGCGGCAGTTCATTTCGAAGATCAATTGGCCGCAGTGAAAAAATGTGGGCATATGGGGGGGAAAGTTTTAGTTCCGACTCAGGAAGCCATTCAGAAACTGGTAGCTGCACGATTGGCGGCTGATGTATCTGGAGTACCAACGCTATTAATTGCGCGTACTGACGCAGATGCAGCGGATTTGCTGACCTCTGATTGCGATCCTTACGATAGCGAATTCATTACAGGTGAGCGGACTTATGAAGGTTTCTACTGTACCCATGCGGGTATTGAGCAGGCTATTAGCCGTGGGTTGGCATATGCACCTTACGCTGATGTTGTCTGGTGTGAAACCTCTACACCGGATATTGAAGCGGCTCGTCGCTTCGCTGAAGCTATTCATACAAAATATCCTGGAAAGTTACTGGCATATAACTGCTCTCCATCTTTCAACTGGAAAAAGAATCTGGATGATAAAACTATCGCCAGCTTCCAGGAACAGTTGTCTTCCATGGGATATAAATTCCAATTCATCACTCTGGCAGGCATACACAGCATGTGGTTTAACATGTTTGATTTGGCTTATGACTACGCGCGTGGTGAAGGTATGAAACACTATGTTGAAAAAGTTCAGGAGCAAGAATTTGCAGCTCTTGAACGTGGTTATACTTTCTCATCACATCAGCAGGAAGTGGGAACGGGGTATTTTGATAAAGTGACCACCATTATTCAGGGAGGAGCTTCTTCTGTTACCGCATTGACCGGGTCTACAGAAGAACAGCAATTCTAAATTTACTCTATCCATAAATACATACCCATAGATATGATTGGGGGCATAAGGAATACCCCCTTTACGTATCGATAAGGGGGCTAATGTGGCAATAGATCTTGCTCATTTGATTGCACAAACTATTTTGCAGGGATTTGATGCACAGTATGGTCGGTTTCTTGAGGTGACTTCTGGCGCACAGAAACGCTTTGAACAGGCGGACTGGCACGCAGTGCAAAGTGCTATGAAAAAGAGAATCAACCTCTATGATAATCATGTCGGATTGGTAGTAGAACAATTACAGTGCATTCATGGTTCATTGCAACAGAATGAAGATTACATAGCTGAAGTTAAAGCTGTGTATACCCGTTTACTGCCTGATTATCCACGTTTTGAAATTGCAGAAAGCTTTTTCAATTCGGTTTACTGTCGTTTGTTTCAGCACCGTAATTTGAAGCCAGAAAACCTATTTATCCTATCTTCTCAGCCGTCTTACCGCTTTCGTGATATTTCTCGCCCATTATCGCGGGATTTTTTTCCTAATAGTAATCTTAAATTGATGTTGCGGACAATTTTAAGTGATTTGCCTTTGCGTCTTAAATGGGAGGATTTGGAACGGGATATTGATTATATCACCCAATACTTGCACAACACTTTTTGCTTGCATGATTTATTACATGCCACATTTCAAATTTCCAATGAATTGTTTTACCGCAATAAAGCGGCGTGGTTAGTAGGCAAAATCAGAATGGGAGCTGTTGTTTATCCGTTTTTATTACCGATTCATCACGACGAATCAGGAGATATTTTTATTGATACCTGTCTTACCAATCATGATGATGCCAGCATTGTTTTTGGTTTCGCCCGTTCCTATTTTATGGTGTATGCACCCCTGCCGGCAGCTTTAGTAGAATGGTTACGTGAAATTTTGCCGACAAAATCCACGGCAGAGTTATATATGGCGATCGGTTGCCAAAAGCATGGCAAGACAGAATATTACCGCGAATATCTTACATTCATCAATTCCGCCCAAGAGCAGTTTACGATTGCCCCAGGTGTGAAAGGTATGGTGATGCTGGTTTTTGCATCTTCTTCTTTTGATTGTGTCTTTAAAGTTATTAAAGACACATTTGCGCCACAGAAAGAAGTGTCTCCGGAACGGGTTCAGGAATGTTACCGTTTGGTAAAAGAGCATGATCGTGTGGGACGAATGGCTGATACACAGGAGTTTGAAAATTTTGTTATTGATAAACGTCATATCAGTTCTGAATTAATGGAGGAGTTGCAAAAAGAGATATCAGAAAAACTTGAAGATCTCGGCGATAAGATATTAATAAAACATCTTTATATGGAACGTAAAATGATACCTCTGAATATTTATATGGAAAAAATCAGCGAAGTGCAGTTAAAAGATGTGATAGAAGAGTATGGAAATGCCATTAAACAATTAGCGGCAGCAAATATCTTTCCCGGAGATATGTTGTTTAAGAATTTTGGTGTTACACGTCATGGCCGAGTGATTTTCTACGATTATGATGAAATTTGTTATATGACAGAAGTCAATTTTCGGAATATTCCTCCCCCGCGCTATCCTGAAGATGAGCTGGCGAGCGAGCCTTGGTACAGTGTTGCCAGTAATGATGTCTTCCCAGAAGAATTTCGGCATTTTTTATGTACTGATAAGCGTACCCTGAGCTATTTTGAAGAAAGCCACAGCGAACTATTCAAGGCAGACTATTGGCGAGCATTGCAGGAGCGTATTAAAAACGGGTACGTGGAAGATGTTTTTGCTTATCGCCGCAGGCAACGATTCAGCCAACGTAATGAATAAAGTAATAAATAAAAATCGCAAGTATTCATTAACTTGGGTGGTATTTTATTATTATATAAATTGTGATTGCATACCGGTAATACCCGGAATAAGAGGAATTGAACCCGCAATAGCGGCTTCTAACAGCTTATCAGTCAATCCTAATGCTTTTGCTAATGGAACGGCATGTTCAATTTCATTGACGACAATAACAGGAACGACTGGACCAGCAGCCAGGATATGTTCTGCGGTTGTTTTCCAATTATTCATCAGCATTTTCTCTCATTAAATCAGTACACAAGGGAATTTAATCCCCTCATCTTAAAATGTATGTAACATGCCCCTTGTCGTCCTGCACCCGAAAGTTGGGTTCTCAGCGTGCCAAACCGTTCAATCACCACTTTAAAACAAGCTTTGTGGATGAAAAGCATATCGTTGTAAAAAGTGATAATGGTGGAGATTACTTAATTCCACCATATTCCCGGCTGACCGCTTTTGCTGCGCGTATAACCAAAGCACCAAGTTCAGTTACACGATCGTCAGAAATTCGTGATACAGGGCCAGAAATGGAGATAGCGGCAAAAGCTTCATGGTGTTCATCGTAGATACAAGCTGCAATACAGCGTAACCCTAACGCATGTTCTTCATCATCAAATGAAAAGCCTTGTTTGCGAATTTGTTCAAGATTTTTTGCCAAAGCAGCGGCTGTAGTACAGGTATGCTGGGTATAGGCATGCATGCCTTTTTTGTGCAGCAGTTGGAGCCGCTTCTGTTCAGACAGTGTAGAAAGCAGCGCTTTTCCGGCACCAGATGCATGCATTGGTAATTTACCGCCGATGGGTGCGGACATTCTCATCAGTGCATTGCATTGCACTTGATCGACAATCACTGCTTCATATTCATCAAGATTAAGGATAGCAAGGTTGACAGTTTCACCGGAATCTTCCATCAACTGGCGCAATATCGGATGAACCAACACCATCAAATTGCGGCTTTGCAAAAAGCTGCTGCCAACGACAAAAGCATGGGAAGCGATCACCCATAATCCTAAATCGCCGACTTGGCGAATAAAGCCATGCTGTTGCAAAGTAGTCAAAAGACGATGAGTAGTGGAATTAGGCAAACCAGCCTGAATTGCCAGATCAGTCAAAGCAACACCGACAAGAGAATCAGAAATATATTCCAAAAGCGTCAGCCCTCGGCTTAAAGATTGCACCTGACCGCTGGCAGCGGCACTGTTTGTTATCATTTTAGCTTTTTTTGTACGTTTGCTGGCAACGGCTGTGCTCATAAAGTATACCCTCTGAATCATCGTCTGTTTACAGCAATAATCGCTGTGGTAAAAAATGGAACTTGTTTTCGTTTTCTTATTATGGACGATAAAGAGGGTAAAAACACATCCGATGTGTGTGAAATGAAAAGTGGGATCACGTTCCCACTCATTTATCTTATGAGTTTTAAATCCATTTTCCTGTGTCGTTTTTGTTCTTGATAAAAATTTTCATGAGGTCCGATATCAAGGAGATACAATTCAATTTTTTCTTCTTTCCAACAGTATCCCAGAAGTGTTAATCGACTATTTAATAAGAACTTATGTACTCGAAGAAAATCAAGATCTCCTTTTTTAAGTTCTCCTATTTCAGGATTATCAATAATTTTTTCAATTTCGTCTTCTACGACTGAGAGCAAATTTTCAGGTAATTTGGATAATGCCTTAGCAAATCTTCTAGTCTCATAGACTTGAAGATCATTTTTTTGTTCTTCTGACATATCTACTTACCTTGTCATGTTCAACTTCGCTTTTTGCCAGCAAAACTTCATGTATAAATGAGTAGGGGAGATCAGGATTTTCTTCTGCAATACGACCAATTTTAGCCCAGTGTTCAATCTGTTTAGGAACACTTCTACTTGATGCATCAGCATGAATTTTTACATCATTAACAAATTCATCATCTAGTCGAATACTCGTAGCCATACTAAGTAACCTCTCTGATGTTACTAAAAAAATTATGTATTAGGAGGGATATAAGACAAATTGTATTCTGCAACAAAATGACGCAAAATGCAATTTTTTGCGTCATTCTTTTAAAGGATGTGATGATGATATTGGTGTTATGCGCCAGAAAATTAATCCCACCAAAGATGGGATAAACAAAGATTAAGACTCAAACAAACCCCGATGCAGCGTCTGGATAACCTGTTCTGCATCTTTACCGGGAACCAGCAAACAGACGTTATGGCTGCTCGCACCATAGCTGATCATACGAATATTGAACGATTCCAGTGTTCCAAAAATCTCTTTGCCCAATCCTTTGGCCTGTGAAAGTTCATTACCGATAATTGCCACCAGTGCCATATCTTCTTCCACTTCAACGCGACATAATGTGGAAAGCTCAGTCAGTAAAGCATTAGTTAGTAGGCTGCCATTAGTGCTGGTGGAGCCGGTTGTATCCAGTGTCAGGGCAATACTGACTTCTGAGGTGGTAATCAAGTCCACAGAAATATTATGGCGTGACAGCAGGGTAAAAACTTCTGCAAGAAAACCCCTTGCATGCAGCATTTTCAGACTGTGAAGCGTCAGTAAAGTTTGCTTGCGGCGTAGCGTCAGTGCACGGTACAGAGGTGGGTTCTTGGTTTTGTCACAAACGACGGTTCCCCCTGCTTTTGGTTCTTTGCTGGAGCCAACAAATACCGGAATACCACAACGTATCGCTGGCAATAATGTAGCTGGATGAAGAATTTTGGCTCCAAATGTTGCCATTTCTGCCGCCTCATCAAAAGCAATTTTATCGATACGTTTGGCAGCAGGTGCAACACGTGGATCGGTCGTATAAATACCAGGAACATCTGTCCAGATATCAACGCGCTGTAATCCAAGTGCTTCCCCCAATAAGGCGGCAGTATAATCACTGCCACCTCGTCCCAACGTAGTTGTGCGACCTTTTTCTTCTCGGCCGATAAAACCCTGCGTGATGATGATTGTATTTTTCAGGCGAGGGTGAAGATGTTCCATTGCCGAGATATGAAGCTGAAGAGTGTCTGGTTCTGCCTGCCCAAAAATACCGTCGGTTCGCATAATACGACGGATATCAAACCACTCCGCATCTGTCTTGCGTTGGCGAAGCAGTTCCACAAACAGCAAAGTTGACATGACTTCACCGTGGCTAACCAATTCATCAGTCAATGCATCTGAAGTAGCGAGTGATGCTGCTTCTGACAGCATCTCAATATTTTCCAGCAGACGCTCGATTTCTTCTCGGATCACATTCGTTGTGTTCAATCGTTCAATAATTGCATATTGAATGTCACGAATCTGTTTCAGGCAGTTCTCCCGTTTATCACTGTCACAGCCTGCCGCCAATGCAACCAGCAAATTGGTCACGCCAGCAGAAGCTGACAGAACAACTATGCGGACGTTGGCATTTGTCAAAATAATATCGGCACAGTTATTCATGGCATCGAAGTCTGCCACACTAGTACCGCCGAATTTTGCTACAACATACTGCGAATTAGGAGATGAAACAGCACACATGGGAGATAACCTTTTGTTCGAAGAATAGGCTTTTAGAAATATCGGGTTAGACGCAGTGAGTCAATGTTTGGCAATTAAGCATAAATAATTTTCATGATGGAAATAAAATTATCGTTTTTGCCTATCTCAACTTTTTGTTTATCTCAACAATTAGAGCTGGAAATCACAGGCTATTTTGACCAATATCAGTAATCAGAAGGAAAGGGAGATTAATCACAGTATTAACCCGTTACAATCTGTGCATTCCTATTGTTTATCGACAGTTGATAGAGAGCATCATCCATGAAAAACATCAACCCCAGCCAGACTGAAGCCTGGAAAGCATTACAGCAGCATTTTGAACAGATGAAGAATGTGCATTTGCGAGACCTGTTTGAACAGAATAAAGCGCGGTTTACGGCATTTTCTGCGACATTCGATCAGCAGATTCTTGTGGATTATTCCAAAAACCGCATTACTGCTGAAACACTGGATAAATTACAGGCGCTGGCGAAAGAAACCGATTTGACTAATGCAATTCACAGTATGTTCTCCGGTGAGAAAATCAATCGTACTGAAGATCGTGCAGTGCTCCACATTGCTTTGCGTAATCGCAGCAATTCCCCGATTATGGTGGATGGGGAAGATGTGATGCCGCAAGTCAATGCGGTGCTGGCAAAAATGAAATCCTTCAGCGAGCGTATTATCGGCGGAGATTGGAAAGGTTATACCGGTAAAGCAATTACTGATGTGGTGAATATTGGTATTGGTGGCTCCGACCTTGGTCCTTATATGGTGACTGAGGCATTGAAAGCGTATAAAAACCACCTGAATATGCATTTCGTTTCCAATGTTGATGGCACCCATATCGCAGAAACGTTAAAAAGCCTCGATCCAGAAACCACGTTGTTCCTGATAGCATCCAAGACTTTTACCACGCAAGAAACCATGACCAATGCACATTCAGCGCGTGATTGGTTCCTGAAAAGTGCCGTTGATGAAGGTTATGTTGCAAAACATTTTGCTGCATTATCGACTAATGAACAGGAAGTCAGTAAATTCGGCATCGATCCACAAAATATGTTTGAATTCTGGGATTGGGTCGGTGGGCGTTATTCACTCTGGTCTGCAATAGGCTTATCCATTGCGCTTTCCATTGGCTATGACAATTTTGAACAATTGTTGAGTGGTGCTCATGCCATGGATAAACATTTTGAGCAGACTGCTTTTGAACAAAACATTCCTGTTTTGTTGGCGTTGATCGGCATCTGGTACAACAATTTCTTTGGCGCAGAAACTGAAGCGATTCTGCCTTATGATCAATACATGCATCGTTTCGCCGCTTACTTCCAGCAAGGGAATATGGAATCAAACGGCAAATACATTGACCGCAACGGCAATCCAGTAAATTATCAGACTGGGCCGATTATTTGGGGTGAGCCGGGTACCAATGGTCAACATGCTTTTTACCAGCTTATTCATCAGGGAACCAAACTCATTCCTTGTGATTTTATTGCACCGGCAATTAGCCATAATCCGGTGAGTGATCATCACAGCAAATTGTTATCCAACTTCTTTGCACAAACTGAAGCATTGGCGTTTGGTAAAACTCAGACGCAAGTGGAAGCAGAATTTGCAGCGACTGGAAAAAATGCTCAGGACGTAACAAATGTTGTGCCGTTCAAAGTCTTTGACGGGAACCGTCCGACCAACTCCATTTTATTACGCGAAATCACCCCATTCAGTTTGGGTGCATTAATTGCCATGTATGAACATAAAATCTTTGTTCAAGGCGCAATTCTGAACATTTTCTCATTTGATCAGTGGGGCGTAGAATTAGGTAAGCAATTGGCAAATCGTATCCTGCCTGAATTACACGATTCCGGCGCGGTGAATAGTCATGATAGTTCCACAAATGGCCTGATTAACCGATTCAAAGAATGGCGTTAACCTGACTTTTTATCTTATTTAATTCCACCTTACCTTAATAAAGATGATTATTAGGGTAAGGTTTTTTACAATTTCTATAATTTGTTATTAACTTTTTATTTTATTGGCCTGCAACATGATATCCTCACTCCCCATCATTGTTCTGTATTGTTCTGTCGGGGAAATTGTGCTGTCGGGGAAATTGAAGGTCCCGCAATGGGAAAATGACATGGCAGATAACACAATATTAACTTCAACACCTATTCGTTGGTTTTTGACTGATGAGTTTGATCTTCCTGAATCTATTTCAGACTGGCTGATGGAAGTTGGCTCAATGACCCGCCGCTTTGAACAGCATTGTCAGCAGGTATCGGTTGCCCCTTTTCGGGAGTGTTTTATCACAGCAGAAGAGCTTGGAGATGAAAGTGAGCACTTACCTGTAAGTGAAAAATACTGGTTGCGTGAAATCGTTTTATATGGGGATAACATCCCGTGGTTGTTAGGACGTACCGTTATTCCAGAGGAAACACTAACCGGCCCGGATAGAAAATTGGTGGATGTAGGTACTATTCCACTCGGACGTTATCTTTTTAGTGGTAATAATCTGACGCGGGATTATATTCAAATAGGTCAGCAGGGTCATTGCTGGGGACGTCGTTCTTTATTGAGATTATCAGGTAAGCCACTTCTACTCACAGAGATTTTTCTGCCGGAATCACCTGTATATAAAATTAACATAACAGAAGGGGAGAAATAGATTGGAGGTCAGCATGACGCAGAGTAAATGGCGTGCTTATTGCCGTTTAATGCGTGTCGATAAACCCATTGGCACATTCTTACTATTATGGCCAACATATTGGGCATTATGGATCGCCGCAAAGGGGATACCGGATTTGTACGTATTGTTAGTATTTACTATCGGTGTATTCTCGATGCGTGCAGCGGGATGTTGCATTAATGATTTCGCAGATAGAAAATTTGATGGGTATGTAGAGCGGACAAAATCTCGTCCTCTCCCTAGTGGTGACATTACCGAAAAAGAAAGCAAAATCTTGTTTGCCACACTGGTTCTCATTTCCTTTGCGCTGGTTCTGACATTAAATAAAATGACAATTGCATTGTCGGTTGTGGGCTTAGCGCTGGCGTGGACTTATCCTTTCGTCAAACGAGTCAGTCATTTGCCACAAGTTGTATTGGGGGCGGCTTACGGTTGGTCGATTCCGATGGCATTTGCCGCTGTTAGTGAGTCCTTACCTTTAGAATGTTGGTTGTTATTTTTGGCTAACGTCATTTGGTCAGTGATTTATGATACACAATACGCAATGATTGATCGCGATGATGACCTGAAAATCGGTGTTAAATCGACAGCCGTACTTTTTGGGCGCTTTGACAAACTGATTATCGGTATTTTGCAGTTCGCTATGCTGGCTATTTTGGTGTCAGTAGGCAATATGATGAATCTGGCCGGAATATATTACTGGACAATATTATTAGTTGCTGCACTGTTTATTTATCAGCAAAAACTGATTGCAGGCCGGGAGAGAGAGTTCTGTTTTCAGGCATTCATGAATAATAATTACGTTGGTATTACTTTATTCCTCGGTATCTTTTTCAGCTATGTTTAATGTAGTGTATGCTTAGTGTGAAGCATATTCAGTATAACGGGCGGAATACCGCCCGTTTATATCTCAGTCTTACATCGCTTTATCTAATTGTTCAGGTTCATTTTGCTCTGGTGGCATACTGACACTTTCAATAGTCAACCGAATTTCAGGTGACATCAATTCGCTCAACACATGATAGAGTTCCTGAGCACTGGTAGAAATCATATCCCCGCTGTCCTGAATATAACCTTCTTCGCGCAGTGTATTAACCGAGCAAGCGAAAACTGCCTTGTCAAAGAACTCCGGTGCATTGATACCGTGTAACACTGACAGGCGCTGTGCCAGCATTCGGCTCTCTTTTTCCAGTACACCACGGCTGATTTCAGGAGTGGCATTCAATAAAGAAAGTGTAATGGCATAACGTTGCAGTGTTTCTCTGATACCTGCTGCCAGCAATTGTAGAGGGCGGATACGTGCAGGGTTCAGCACCAGCATTTCTTGCTCTTTGTTACAGATAAGGCGTTGGCTCGCCAGTTCATCGACCAGAGTATTAACGACGTCGGAGAGCGTTTCCTTGCTGTAACGCATGAAAAGCTCTTTCTTGATTAGCGGATAAATCAACGCGACCTGGCGGAGCAATTCACCGCGACTAATACGACGGTGATGCATGACAATACTGGCTATCAGGGATGGCAGGATCAGCAAGTGTTGGATATTGTTGCGATAATAGGTCATCAATACCGCGCTTTCACGTGGCAGGATGATGATATCACCCAGACTGTCTTTTTCGACCTCAAACTTATTCATCAATAAAGCATGATCCAACAACTCTTCCGCTGTTTTGTTTGGCACGGTGATATCGTCAGTGTAAGGCACATTACGCAGTAATTGCAGATAGCAATCCAGCTGCTCAATCAATTGCTCGCGGGTAAGTGCCCGCTGACGTGATGACAATAATGCCGTGGTGCATAAATTGATAGCATTGGCCGCTGCGGCATTATTGATATTGACCATGATATTGCCAGCCAGTTTACTGACTGTTGGAGCCAACCAGGTTGGACGCTGAGATTCTATCGGATCAATGGAATCACGCCACTCAGGAACATGTTGGTTAAGGTACTGTATCAATGGAATTGGTTCACCAAAGTTCACGTAACCCTGCCCCAAATTACGTAGTTTGCGCAACCCGCGTACCATCTGGAAAAAGTCCTCTTTTTCCTTAACTGCACCGCGAAGTTCTTTGGCGTAAGTCGCGACTTCCATCACATGCTCATAACCGATATAGATGGGCACAATCGTAATTGGACGGGATTCACCACGCAGCATCGCTTGTAATGTCATAGAAAGTGTGCCGGTTTTCGGATCAAGCAAACGACCTGTACGAGAACGACCACCTTCGACAAAATATTCAACCGAATAACCACGGACAAACAGCTCACCGAGATATTCACGGAATATCGTTGAATAGAGTTTATTGCCTTTAAATGTCCGGCGGATAAAGAACGCACCAAGACGACGGAATACCGGGCCGGCAGGCCAGAAATTCAGGTTAATTCCCGCTGCGATGTGTGGTGGAACCAATCCTTGGTGATAAATCACATACGAAAGCAATAAGTAGTCCATATGACTGCGATGGCATGGAACATAAACCAGTTCATGACCATCCTGCGCCAACTGACGAATTCGTTCAGCATTATGAACATTAATGCCCTGATATAAACGGTTCCATGTCCAACTCAAAACACGGTCGGTCAGACGAACTGTTTCATAGGAGAAGTTCGCGGCAATTTCTTCCAACATGTTGATGGCGTTTTGCTTCGCCTTTTCGGGAGAAATTTTCTTGCTGCGTGTTTCATCAGCAATGGCTTTTTCTATTGCCTTTGATGTGAGTAATTTGTTGAACAGTTCCTGTCTGGCAGGCAGACGAGGGCCAACAGCCGCAAGACGCTGACGGGAATAATGTATCCGGGCAACACGGGCGAGTTTATTAGCAATGATATCATCTGTACCATGCTCATCTGCCATCTTACGCAGAGAAACAGGCGTGGAGAAACGCACAAAACTATCTCGTCCCAGCCACAGGATCGCAAAAAACTTTTGCACACCATTTAGCAGACGTAATTGCGGTGCTGTATTAGCTTCTTGCCCTTCACGCCCCGGAGAGCGGCCGAACATTACGGAAACTGGCACCATCTGGATATTCAAATCAGAATTATTGTGATGCAAGTCCAGATAGGAATGAAAAATCTTCACAGATTCATGCTTTGGTGCATAACAACTGAACACACGTGGGCCGTTATCGATAAACACACAACTAGGAAGCTGCGCATCACCAATTTCCAAAGGATTCAACGGATCCGGCAGATCTTGTGCCAGACATTGTTGACGCAAGGTCAATAAGTCTGTTTTTGAGTGGTACGGGAGTACGTACAAAATAGGCCGTGTCGTATCAAGACGCAGCTCTGCAATGGGATCTGTAGGGATAAGTTTACTTTTTACTAATAATTTTAATGGTAAATTCAATAACTTATAATATATTTTACGCCAACCTGACATAACGACTTTAAGCCTCTTGTTAGCAATGCCTCGCAAGGATACCAGAAACAGATTTTGAGATCTGTGGAAATAAGACAATAATAGAGACTAAAAATTATATAACCATACAAATACCAAGTGATTGAGTATAATTCTATGGCAAATCAATCAACAAGTTTGACCCGCATCATTAAAGCGGCAGGGTATTCGGCGAAAGGAATCAAAACGGCATGGCAAAATGAAGCGGCATTTCGACAGGAGGCAATTGCTGCCATATT
The DNA here is from genome assembly GCF_963897815.1 of Xenorhabdus sp. Sc-CR9. Lineage (NCBI taxonomy): Bacteria > Pseudomonadati > Pseudomonadota > Gammaproteobacteria > Enterobacterales > Morganellaceae > Xenorhabdus > Xenorhabdus sp. Sc-CR9. Next base: position 7,521 of record NZ_CAWQTY010000195.1, on the reverse strand, counting down.
TGCAATTATCATTGCATTTTCTTTGGACCTCAGCATAGTCGAAAGAATCCTGCTTATCAGCGCTGTTATGCTGGTTGTGATTGTCGAAATTCTCAATAGTGCAATAGAAGCTGTAGTGGATCGTATCGGTAGTGAATACCATGAGTTATCAGGTCGTGCGAAAGATATGGGTTCAGCGGCTGTATTGCTTACCATACTTCTGGCCTTGTTTATCTGGGGAATAATCCTTTGGTCGCATTTTATGTGCTGATTCGACGTGTTTTTCATTAAAATACGTTATTTAGCTGCTTTTACGTGCTGACAGGTTCCCAATTCGAATTTACCTGTATATACTCACAGCTGGACTGTATAAACAAACAGGGGGCGAAATGAAAGCATTAACTGCCAGACAGCAACAAGTCTATAACTTAGTGCGTGACCATATTTCGCAAACGGGTATGCCACCGACACGTGCTGAAATTGCAGCGCGTCTTGGTTTTCGTTCACCTAACGCGGCGGAAGAGCATTTAAAAGCGCTGGCGCGTAAAGGGGTGATAGAGATTATTTCTGGTGCATCCAGAGGTATCCGTTTGCTTCTCGAAGAACCGGGTGACGGAATGAGATTACCGTTGATCGGTCGTGTTGCTGCTGGCGAGCCACTGCTAGCTCAGGAACATATCGAAAGTCACTATAAGGTTGATCCTGAATTATTTAAACCAAGTGCTGATTTTCTATTGCGTGTCAGTGGAATGTCTATGAAAGACATCGGTATTATGGACGGAGATTTACTTGCTGTGCATAAAACACAGGATGTTCATAATGGACAAGTCATTGTGGCGCGTATTGAAGATGAAGTCACAGTGAAGCGTTTCAGACAAACAGGAAACAAAATTGAACTGATCGCTGAAAATCCAGAATTTTCACCGATTGTAGTTGATTTGAGCGAACAGAGTTTCACTATTGAAGGATTGGCAGTAGGCGTTATTCGTAACGGAGACTGGTTCTGATTGTAAAAACGGATAATTACACTTTGCCATTCCGGGGCGGTCATTTTTCCAGTACCCGTTATATTTGAATTCAGCGGGAACTTGAGAATACATGAAAATATCAGCTATGACCGCCTCACCGCCCAAGCAGGTTCTTATCTTTATTTCTTTTTCTTCTCTTCAACAGCATGATTGTGCTGACATGTATCGCGTTCCGTACAGGAATCTATTTCATGGCAGGAAGCGCATAATCCGTGGACTTCTATCACACTATTTCTCAAATGGAACCCTGTACCTTGCGCTAACTGCTGAATTGCGGATTCAATATCTTTCGCATCCTTTTCAGTTACGGAGCCGCAATATTCACAGATAAACATAGCTGAAGTATGGCTGGGTTCTTCAAAGTGATGGCAAAGAACATAGCTGTTTGTAGATTCTATTTTGTGAATAAAACCTTGCTCCAGCAAAAATTCTAACCCACGGTAAACCGTTGGCGGCTTAGCCTGAGGTTCGACTTCGCGTAATAAATCCAGCAAATCATAAGCGCTTATTGCACTGGGTTGCTCCGTAATTAATCGAAGAATTTCAAGGCGTTGGGGTGTTAAGCGAACCCCTCTTGAAAGACAGATTGTTTCAGCTTGTGCCAGTAATTTTTGTTGATTGATAATTTCCATTACACCTCTCACACCTACACGATGCTAATAGCTTTGATGTTAACACGTTTTAGGCTTAAGAGTGGAATTCACGCGATACCTCACTGTCTTTGGGTTATAAATATAAGTATCAAAAGATGTCGATTATCTTGCTACTGTGTGACTCGTTATTTACTGATACATACCAATTAAAGATAAAAATAATAAATTTCTTTATCTTAAAAGAAAAAAACCAATATATAATAATATCAGGCAGAATAAATTTTTTCACAATCATAGAGTTAGGATATAAATAACTTTAAAGAAGATGAGTCATGTTAAATAATCTATCTTCTAGGAATAATTTATCTTTTTGCTGTTTCTGACTGTAATAATCGGATAGAATGTAGACTATTCGCAATTAAAGCAGTCAGAATAATACCACCACCTATAAGTGTATAATTATTTGGGCTGTCTCCAAAAACAAGCCATATCCAAATTGGGCCAAATACTGCTTCTAGAAGAAGGAAAAAACCCAGGTGAGAAGAAGGTATTAGTTTTGAAGATTTAGCAATTAAAGTTAGAGCTAAGAATACAATGACAGAACCTTCTATTAAGATTAGAAAAAAATTGAACAATGAAATATCAAGATTGATATCAAAGTAAGAATATAACAGTATAAAAGAAAATATTGCGCCAATGGAAGGTGTTAAAGATAAATCTTGCTTACTAATTCGTCCAGTAACGAAAGCAGCTGCCATAGATATTGCTGTTAATAAAGCGGTAATATCACCGAATGATACTGAAAGATTAGCGTTAGAGCCATACATTACAACAATTACTCCAGCTATTGAAATAATGAACGCTACTATTGTCATACGGCTGACAATTTCTTTAATGACAAACCATGAAAGTATCGCAGCCCAAAGTGGAGCGGTGCTGATTATAAACAGCATATTTGCGATAGATGTTGTCATTGCTGAAACCGGGAATAATATTGCCGATAAACCATAAAAAAAGGAGGCCAGAAAAAAATATTTACTGTATGTTTGATTTTTTTTAATTTTATTTTTTCTTCTGAATAAAGAAAAAAATATAATGATTATCATTGGAAGTGACATGGAAAAAGAACGCCAGAATGCAATTTGTTCTGGGGTAAAATTTATGGCTCGTATGAATACGGTATCGAAACTGAGAATGGTTCCGCCTAAAAGAGCGAATAGATAGCCTACTTTGGCTGGATGATTTACATTGTTCATAATAACTCTTTGATATAATCAATTAATTTAAAATTACAATTTACTGCTGTTGAATTTATTGCTCCGCTCTTATAGCAACTAAATCTGTAAATCATTGTTCCTATTTTTTTCATGGTTATAACGGATTTTTTATTGCAAGGTAATTTATCTAAATAAAAATCAGACTGTAAAACAACAAATGGAGTTTTAGATTGTAAAGGTGTAATACATTTAAATCCTATTTTCTCTAATTCATTTGCTTCTTTATCTGTTAAATCAAAATAAGCAACATTAAAAAAATCAGGGCGTTCTATGCATCTATTCAAAGCATCGTTATATGATCTGAGATTAACAGTGCCGGATTCAGATATTTTGGCAATGTTAGATATTTCAGGATAATGATCTTTATTTTGAATGCAGAGAACGCCTATTCCTGACTGAATAGCCAGATGTTTATGTAATGGAAAAAATACTATTTTAGAGGAAATAGCTGCTTTGTGATGCCATATAGTACCTATTGACTGGGCAGCGTCTAAAACGAAGTCAGCATTTTTTAGTGAACAAATTATCCCTGTCTGAGGGTCAATATGGGTTAATAGAGGTATGGAATTTGGAAAAGATCCAGTAGTGATATTATTATATGGCATATAGCAACCTTCTCTAATGGATATAGAAACCGAATGCATGTTTAATCCATAGATGACATTCAATAAACAGTGAGTGCTATTATTCAGCAAAAATATTTCTTCATGTTCTAAACAAAGGTGTTTCCTAAGGTTTTGTTTTATTTCTTTTTTAATTTTACTTACCTGTTTATAGTAGTTGGTATCACTGTTATTTTCAAAACTAAACCCTGAAATTTTTGAGTTTATAGCCGAGTCATCTAGGTAATTCATTATTCTATTAAACCAATGTTTTTGAGTTTGGGAATAATACTATCTTTAAAAATACTTCCTATTTGTATTTTTTCTTCTTCTTTTGATGTAATCCATTTTAAATCAATTATTTCTGAACATGGAAAAGGATCTCCGATTATATCGATAAACCATGAATTAATTTCTATTAACTCTCCCTCAAAAATTGATTTTGAATAGTCGATACTAAAATGAATTGGATTGATAAATGTGACCCCAATTTCTTCCTGAATCTCACGGTTCAAACATTCAATTTGAGTTTCATTTCCTTCAATTTTACCACCAGGTGATATGTATATGGAGGTTTTATGTTTCCTGACTACAAGTAATTTTTTATTGTTAATAATTATTGCCGCACATTTTCTGATCATAAAACCTCTGTTCGTTCTAATCTATTTTATAGATAATCTTTGGTTGTATTGATTACAATACCACCAGTAAGAAATTCAATGATATCCCTGCATTTGGCTTCTTTTCTCTTTAGATAATTGAGAATTGTTTCATCAGGAGGTGTAGTGAAGCTATCTGCAAAAATGGAAATACCCTCCAGAGATTTAGTGGAGATACCTGCTTGCAATAAACGGTATTTGACATCCTCTTGCGATGTAGCAAATTCATATATAGGGCTATTGTATTCAATCCCGTATTCTTTCATGAATTCCACGAAATACTCTTTCGCTATTAGTCGTTGCTCAGGAAAATCTTTTTGATAATGAGTAATACCATCATTAATAATTTTTATTCCATTTCTCATACAGTAATCAATGACGTGTGCATGAATTGCGATTTTTTCACCAAGAAGAACCAAATTTTTTTTATCTTGCAATATGTCTTCTTCTAAATTTTCAATTGCCAGAGTTCGGAAAGAGCCACTTATATCTTCAATATTATGCTTGATTACGAGTTCACCGAATCTATCTTGCAGCTCTTGTACTCGATGTTTAATAATTCCTCTGTGTAGTGAACAGCCGCTGCTTGCGGTGAATAAATGAACAGGTATATTTTGTAGCATGAGGTGCACTGCGACCAGAGTGCTATCTCGTCCACCTGTAAACATGACCAGCTGAGCTTGTTTATTCATTTTTTATTCCTTTTTTTCATCGTGTTATGTTTTTATGGATAGAAGCTGCTAATGAATTTGTTTTAATCATCTGGAGCATTAAATTTATTAACTGGTGGATAATAAAAAATGTTTCAGTAATATTTTTCTATGTTTATGGAAGAGTTAAAGTTATAGCTATTATATTTTTTATTGTTACAACGTTTTTTCTAGTGACTCTTAGCCTTCTAAGCATAAGAATGAATGTTTCTGAATGTGTTGTAAATTAATAGCTTATACCTGTGAAACATTAAAAATTGGTTTTTTTATTATTGGGGTCATGACTCCATCCTTGAATAGTTATTTTATTTTGTATTTACAAAAATGCTAACACCATTATTAATATTCTTTTGAGTTTATATTTCTATTTTAATAATGTGCTTATAGCAATCAAGAATAATCTTATTTCATTTGATTATAGGTATCAATCTTATTATACTAAACTTATCGTTTAGATAATCTAGACTACATTATGAGAAAAATCCCTCCACTAAATGCTCTTAAGATTTTTGATATTGCGGCCAGATACAAAAGTTTCTCTAACGCAGCTTCAGAAAACCATATGACAAAAGGTGCTATTAGCCAGCAAATAAAAATATTGGAAAACTGGTTCGGATTTGAGTTATTCAATAGGACTGCCAACGGCATTGAACTGACAGATAACGGCTCTAAGTTAATGAAAACCTGCAATCTGGCTTTTTCTGTTATTGAAAAGCAATGCGAAGACTTGAGAAAAAAAAGTCACACTCATAACGAAATAATTATTGGTTGTTCTAGTAGCTTACTAAGTTACTGGTTTTTACCCAAGCTATATAATTTCTTTAGTACTGATAAACAATTCGTCCTAAATTATAACTCTCAGGCATCATTTCAAAGCATTATAAATGGAGAGGTTGATTTTTTTATATCAGGAGAAAAAATATCTAATTATAATCTTGTGGACTGCGAATTACTGCATAAGGATGAAATTGGTTTAGTTTGCTCTGTGGAATACAGAACAAAAATATTTAATAATGACATCAGGGATATAACATTACTTCATTCCCAAAGTAGATATTCAGCTTGGGATGAATGGAGTTATTTATCTAATATTATACTTAATGTGTCAGATGAAATAATATTTGATAAATTATCTTTAGCTTTGGATGCGGTCAAATTAAATTTGGGTGTCACTATTGCGCCTAAATTTGTAGTCGAAAATGATATTAATAAAGGTTTGTTGTATGCTCCATTTGGTTTTTTAAATTGTAGTTCAGGAACTTACTTATATACCAGAAATAATCTCTCTAATGATAAAAAAATAATTATTGATAAAATAATAAATAAAGTCAAAAGCTAGCGGTTTTTTAAATTATATTTATCACATATACTATATTGCAGTAATTTTGTTTACTATAGAAATAATCAATCTCCGTTCTTATTGTTGATTCCCAAGAGGAATTTTTTTAAATTGAAATATTTTTAATTAGCTTACACTTTTTTATTGTTGCATCAATAAAGTATTTTATCCGTTATTGATACTCATAGGCAGAACTATGCAACAAAACAAACATAAATTCATAACACTGTAAAAATTTCTTTATCGGTAACTAACACTTTTTCTATTGCCTGCCATAATTAAATCAAAAAGGGAAATTATGTTCTCTTGCATTAATTTTTCTTTGAGTTTAGTGACACTTTCATCATGCTGATTGGTACCACTTGTGAATCAGCTTAATTAATTTCCTCAAATTTATGTGCTGTTATGACGAACTCAAATTTTTCTCAAACCGCTGCTTTTATCTGGTCAGTTGCTGATCTGCTTCGTGGTGACTTTAAACAAGCTCAATATGGGCGAGTGATCTTACCATTTACGCTGCTTCGTCGTCTGGAATGTGTACTGGAACAGAATAAAGATGCGGTTGTTGCTGAATACGAACGCATTAAGCCTATGAAATTACTGGAAGAGGCGCAGGAGAAATTCTTATTTCGTGCAGCCAACGGCTTAGCTATCTTCAATACCTCACCAATGAATCTTGGCAAGATGGGACAAAGTGACATCAAAGATAATTTAGAGAATTACGTACAGTCGTTTTCCAAGGATGCACGTGAAATTTTCGAATATTTTAATTTTTATGAATTTATTGGCTTATTGGATGAGGCTAACTTGCTTTACAAGGTAGTGAAAAAATTTGCTACAACTTCTCTAAGTCCCGATGTGGTTTCTAATCATGAGATGGGCTGGATATTTGAAGAGTTAATCCGCCGCTTTGCAGAAAGTTCCAATGAAACGGCAGGAGAACATTTTACTCCGCGTGATATTGTAGATTTAACAACATCGCTTGTTTTTACTGGAGATGAAGACAGTTATACACCAGGTTCAATTAGAACAATTTACGATCCTACCGTGGGGACGGGCGGGTTCTTGTCTGCTGGTATGGAATATGTTTTGAAGGGCAGCCCGTCGACGCGGATGGTCGCTTTTGGTCAGGAATTAAATCCTGAATCCTATGCGATTTGTAAAGGGGATATGCTGATTAAAGGTCAGGATGTCAGCCGTATTAAACTAGAGCGTGTTGACCTTTGTTGTACATGTTTCAATCGACCCACATAGGGAGCCACATGATTGAAAATGCCAAAGCAACGAGACTTTCATAATTTCTTGCTAATTTGTCATACCGAGTAGCTACTGCT
>NZ_CAWQTY010000194.1:0-24394 GCF_963897815.1 Xenorhabdus sp. Sc-CR9 | reverse complement strand
TGAATTTACTTCGTTTAGCTCCCACCAAAGCGGGAATTAAAGCCCGCCGTAAACGGGCAGGTTGGGATGACAAATATCTGCTGACGGTTTTGGGTAAAGCCCAAAAAATTTAGATGCGATTGCCCTGATTACTGATACCGCTTATTTGGAATATATCTGCCAAGGAAGGCAGAAACATAAAAAAAGAGAAGCGCATAGTATGTGCTTCCCTTCTTCTGCTGACTGATTTTTCATATTACTAACAATTTTTAGTTAGTAAATGATCTCAGATTAGTGGCAGCTACCACCGCAGCACCCATGTTCATCGTGCTCATGGTGATCATCGCAACCACCCTGACCATGAACATGACCGTGAGCCAGTTCTTCTTCAGTTGCTTCACGGATTGCTACAATTTCAACATTGAACTTCAGGTTTTGACCAGCCAGCATGTGGTTAGCATCAACAACAACTTCATCACCGTCAATCTCAGTAATTTCAACTGGGATAGGGCCTTGATCCGTGTCAGCCAGAAAACGCATGCCAACCTGAAGATCGTCAACACCAACAAACACATCTTTTGGCGCACGCTGAACCAGATTGTCATCATACTGACCGTATGCATCATTCGCTTCTACGCTAACATCAAAACGTTCACCTGCCTCACGACCTTCCAATGCTTTTTCCAATCCGCTGATCAGGGCACTACGGCCATGCAGATAGTCTAACGGCGCGCTCACCGAGGACTCATCAACTAAAACACCATCTTCTGTTCTTACTTGATAAGCCAGGCTGACCACCAAGTCTTTTGCTACTTTCATGACTACTCCTACATACCCGAGGGAAAAACCCGTAAGGAAAAATTTTTACAGCTCAAAAAAATGCTGCCAATTGTAACGGAATTCTACGTCGCCAGGTACAGCGACGGCAAAATTTATCCACAATTTATTGTTAGTTCATTTATATCCAATCGATTTCAAGCTACAGCAGAGAACTTTTCCCAGAAAGTATGGTTAATGATAACGACCCGACCGGAGTTAATAAAAGCAGCCAACAAAATGGCAGGTCGAACAAAGATGAAAGGTATATTTATTGCGGTGTAAAAATACCAATAACCTGTTCCTGTTCCCTGACATGAGAAGTAACAACTTCGTCAGTCTGCCTCTGTATGTGACCACAATGAGCGCATTCAACGATATCAACTTTATTTTCCTGCCACATTGCCAGCGTATCCTGTGACTGACATTTTGGACAAACAGCTCCCGCAATAAAACGCTTACGACTAACTGACATAATTCACCCCAACGTTATTCATATTCATCCCATCCTTCCGGTTGGCGACGCTCATTAATCATTTCCCGTTCAAACAGTTCTTCTAATTCCCGGCGAGCTTCTTTCACACGGGATATTTGCGCCATATCGCCATGCAACTGAGGCACGAGTTCACGTAACATTCGCATATCCAAGCGCCGGAAGTGTTGCTGCGCGCGATGTGCTTGGTGTGGATGCATGCCTAACCTGATTAATACCTTACGTCCCAGTTCCAATGCACTGGAGAATGTTTCTCGATTAAAATCCCTTACACCATTTTGCAACAGTTCGTGGGCTTCCAGACGCCCTCTGGCACGGGCAAGAATATTTAAGTGAGGAAAATGTTTCTGGCACAAGTGCACAATCGCCATCGTATCCTCTGGATCATCACTGGCAATAACAATCGCCTTAGCTTTCGACGCACCCGCAGAGCGCAGCAATTCCAGTTCACTCGCATCACCATAATACACCTTATAACCATAACGGCGCATGGTGCTGATCGCACTCACATCTTGTTCCAATACCGTAATGCTGATCTTATTTGCCATCAGCAAACGCCCGACCACTTGTCCAAAACGACCAAACCCTACCAAAATTACCTGTGGCTCATTATCTTCTACAAACGGCTGTTCTTCATGTTCTTCTTGTGTGTTATATCGACGCGATAACATACTTTCAATTAATTGCATCACCACAGGTGTTGTCATCATTGATAATGTCACTACGACCAACAAAAGCGACATCTGCTCCTGTGCCAATACCCTCTGCTCAAGTGCGGCAGAAAATAAGACAAATGCAAATTCTCCTCCCTGACTTAACACTCCAGAAAACTGCGAGCATGACGCTTTTCGCAAACCCGATATTCTACCAATAGCATAAAGTATGCCGCCTTTTATCAGCACCAGCCCCAAGACACTTATCAAAACACTCAATAGATGAACCAGCAATACCCCCATATTTAGGGACATGCCAACAGAAATAAAAAATAATCCCAGCAATAACCCCTTGAATGGCTCAATAGAGATCTCTAACTCATGACGGTATTCACTGTCAGCCAGCAAAACACCTGCAATGAAAGTGCCGAGAGCCATTGAAAAGCCCAGCTTCTCCATGAAAATAGCAGCCCCCAGAACAATCAACAGTGAAGCGGCTGTAAATACCTCTCTGACACCAGATTTCACCACCAACCGAAACAATGGACGCAGCAGATACCGCCCTCCCAGTAACATGCCGGCAAAGGCAACAATTTTCAGCCCAATACGGTACCAATCACTGGATGCCGTCCCACCAGCCAGCAACGGGATCACAGCCAAAGCGGGAATGACGGCCATATCCTGAAACAACAGGATAGAGAAACCAAGTTGCCCACCTTCATTACTTGTCATCCCTTTCTCTTTCATCAGTTGCAGCGCCATTGCGGTAGATGACATTGCCAGCCCAATTCCCCCAATAACTGCGGCCGGCCATGAAAAATGAGTTAAATAGAGAAAAAAAGTCAGAACTGACGCAGTTAATATCACCTGCGCCGTACCCGTACCAAAGATAGAACGCCTGAGTTGCCAAAGTTTTGTTGGATTCAACTCAAGGCCGATGATGAACATCAGGAAAACAACACCAAGTTCAGAGAAATGCAGGATTTCATCAACATCTTTGATAAATCCCATGCCCCACGGGCCAAGTGCAATTCCTGCAATGAGATAACCCAGTACAGCCCCGATATTGAATTTCTGGGCAAGAGGAACAGCCACAACAGCAGCAAACAAGAACAATGTTCCGGCGCTTAACAGCGCTGAAGTCTCCATGATCACAACCCTCCCAAAGACAAAGGCACCTTCAGCCATTCCCGATAAGCTACCGCATGGCTCGCAAGTACTTCTGGCTTTTGGCGCCTTGCCCAATAAATGATCATTGGTGATAACCAATGCATCTGGCACATTAATGCCGTCAATTCGAAAGGGCGGAGAATTTCCTCCATCGGATAACGGTTATATCCACCTCTCCGATAAGCACCTTCCGGCTCGCCTGTGGTAATGACCGAGCGCCAATATTTTCCTCTCAGGGCTTGCTCTGAGCCATTGACGAAATCACGGCTCAACACACGATCCATCCACTCTTTCAATAAAGCAGGACAACTATAAATATACAAAGGGTGCTGGAAAACAATCACCTTGTGCTCACGCAGCAACTGCTGCTCGAAAGGAATATCAATAAAGAAATCGGGATAACAACTATAGAGATCGTGAACTGTCACATGATCCAATTCCTGCACACGCTGCAATAGCACTTTATTCGCAATTGAATTCAAAGGTTCGGGATGGGTATACAACAGCAACACTTTAGGCGGCAATTCTTTAGGTAATGACAACATCAATCCCCCTAAGACGTGTCAGGACACATATTTTCCGCTACCATGCACGCCAAGCTATCAAACTGAATAGAGATATACCCAATAGATTTCAAATTGCGGCGGGGGAACAAATCTCAGGAACCTAACTAACTATATGGCCAGACTATCATGGCCGGAGTGAATGAGTACCGCCAGTAAAGTAGCAATTTGAATGATAAAGGATATACCCTACTTATTAACTTAACACATTTTATACAGACAACATCTATGATTGTTTTCTCTTCACTGCAAATCCGCCGCGGCATTCGTGTCCTATTGGACAATGCTAACGCAACCATCAATCCCGGCCAAAAAGTAGGATTAGTTGGCAAGAATGGCTGTGGTAAGTCTACCTTATTAGCATTACTGAAAGATGAACTTCAGGCGGAGGGGGGTTCCGCCACATTTCCCAGCAACTGGGCACTAGCTTGGGTAAATCAGGAAACACCCGCTCTGGAAACATCTGCTCTGGAATATGTGATCGATGGCGACCGCGAGTTCCGACAATTGGAACAGAAGCTAAAAGTCGCCAACGAACAAAATGACGGTCACGCTATCGCCCATCTTCATGGTCTGCTTGATACAATTCAGGCATGGACAATCCGTTCCAGAGCTTCCAGCCTACTGCATGGTTTAGGATTCTCCCAAGTCCAGTTGGAGCAACCCGTACGTTCATTTTCAGGCGGTTGGCGCATGCGTCTCAATCTGGCACAAGCGCTAATCTGTCGTTCTGACTTACTGTTACTCGATGAACCAACCAACCACCTTGATTTAGACGCAGTCATCTGGCTCGAAAAGTGGTTACGAAATTATACAGGCACTTTGATTCTGATTTCCCACGATCGGGATTTCCTCGATCCAATCATTGATAAAGTACTGCACATTGAACAGCAGAGTCTGTACGAATATACCGGCAACTATTCCTCCTTCGAACGGCAACGCGCCGCCAAACTTGCTCAGCAGCAAGCGCTGTACCAAAGCCAGCAGGAAAAAGTGACGCATTTGCAAAGCTACATTGATCGTTTTCGTGCCAAAGCCTCCAAAGCAAAACAAGCACAAAGCCGCATCAAAATGCTGGAACGTATGGAACTTATCGCTCCAGCCCATGTTGATAACCCCTTTCAATTCAGCTTTCGCCAACCAGATAGCCTGCCAAATCCACTTTTGAATATGGAAAAAATCAGCGCTGGCTATGGAGAAAAAACTGTTCTGAATTCGATCAAATTAAATTTGGTACCCGGTTCACGCATAGGGTTATTAGGTCGAAATGGCGCGGGTAAATCTACCCTGATCAAACTGTTGGCTGGAGAACTTGCGCCGCAGCAAGGAGAGATCGTCCTATCAAAAGGCATCCGATTGGGATACTTTGCACAGCACCAACTGGAATACCTGCGGGCAGATGAATCCCCGTTACAGCATTTAGCCCGAATAGCGCCACAAGAGATGGAACAACAACTTCGGGATTATCTGGGAGGGTTTGGCTTTAAAGGCGATCAGGTAACAGATCCGAGCGGGCGTTTTTCCGGTGGTGAAAAAGCCCGATTGGTATTGGCTCTGATTGTCTGGCAACGTCCTAATCTTCTGCTGCTTGATGAACCCACCAACCACCTTGACCTTGACATGAGACAGGCATTAACCGAAGCGCTCATCGATTTCGAAGGTGCTCTGGTTGTGGTATCGCATGATAGGCACTTACTGCGTTCCACTACAGATGAACTTTATCTGGTGCATGATGGTGAAGTCGAAGCTTTCAAGGGTGATTTAGACGATTACCAACAATGGCTGTCTGAGCTGCAACGACAGCAGATGCGCGATCATCAGGAAAAAGAGAAAGCGGAAACTGAAACGATAGCGAACAGCACGCAAAATTACAGTGCCCAAGAGCGTAAAGACCAAAAACGGCGTGAAGCTGAATTCCGCAATCAGACTCAACCATTACGCAAACAACTTACAACCCTTGAAAACCAAATGGAAAAACTGGGTACGGAATTGGTAAATTTAGAAGAAAAATTATCAGACAATACGCTCTACGAAAATGATCGTAAAGCTGAATTAACGGAATGCCTGCATAAACAAACACAAACAAAGTCTAGACTGGGAAACATCGAGATGGAATGGATGGACATTCAGGAACAGCTTGAGCAAATGACAGAAGCATTTCATGCAAGTCAAGGAACCAAGTAACCTTTTCGGTATTATCTAGCATAAAATTGGGCATTGCTATTCAATGCCCGATTACTTTTTATCTTCTTATCCCATCACTTGCTCAAACATTGAAAATATTGTTCTCTGTTTACATGGCAAAAATAAAAACCTGCATGAAAATAGCTAAGTGACTCACCGTAAAAAATGACAACTCATTTATGTAAACAGGTTATCTATGATTGGAAAATATCTAAGGTGTTCATTCTCATTTTGCACTCCTTATTAAGAGAATCATTACAATATATCCCGAATCTTATTTTAATAAGAAATTAAATGACAAATAAGCCATCAAAACAATAATTACTCATAGACTTATACATTAGCAACCAATGTAGAAAAGTTTTCAACATCTTCAATCAGATGATTCTCTATTGATTTTGCCCAAACCACCCCAAGATCAATTTTTTTATCGGTTTCAACAACTTCCAAAAAATCCATATAATACTCAGGAATAGAACCTAAAATTCGTTTTGGAACACATGTATAAGCGCTATTTTTCGTAATCATTTCAACAATTAACATAATATCATTTGTCTTTAATAACAAATGCATATTGTCACCGGTATAAATAGGGAAAACATTAAGGCAATCAGTTAATTCAGCTACTTCTTTCTTTCCATCTGAATTTTTTGGAAAAACCCCATTTCCGAACTTACTTAAAGCAGTTCTAAATTTAGATATCAGATTACTCCTTTTTTTAAAGATATAAACCAGTCTTTCCGTAAACACCTTTTTGGGCTCTAACTGTGCAATAGATGCCAAAGGCATCACAGCGACATGCAGCATCCCAGCATTCAATAAATTTATCTGCTGCTCAACGGACAGTCCAGTCACCAATGCCAGTACAATATCCCCTTTCTTCTCCGCAATCTGTCTCTCTATTTGAGAATAGTTATGAATGGGGAAACAGGAGCCGACATATAAATGCCTGACCATATCTTCTTTTGAATCAAAATGAACCTGACTTTTAAAACGTTCATAATGAGTTAAAAAATTTCTGGCATTTTCCAATGTCTTATGTCCAAAATCTGTCAATCTTGTTCCATTTGGCCCCCTTGTAAATAGTGAAGCACCAAGAATGTCTTCCAACCCGTGTATTTTCTTCGTCAAAGCAGGCTGAGAAAGATAAAGCCTCTCCGAAGCCTTATGATAATTCAGAGTCTCAGCCAAAACGATAAAAGCTTCAAGATTGCGTATATCCATGTTCTTTCGCCCAATGATTGTTAAATAACTACAAAACATTACAGATTCATGGTGATAGCATTTTAACTTAGTGTTTTGCCAAAGCTTTTGTCAGGTCTACCCGTCAAAATGTTAACTAATAAAATGTTAGTTAATAAGGGTACAATAAGCAAAAGATTGATTATCACTGTGACTTAATAACATCAATAAATAATTTCAATAGAAACTAACAAGAGCTCACGCGTTACCGATACAAAACAAGATGAAGCCCTGTTATCCACACTATTAAACACCCCTTTCATTTTTCAAATTACAGCTTTATTGATTTAACTAAAACTTGAAATAGATTAGATATACATCATATAAACAATCTGATTATGATTATTTTATATGCCATACAATTAGGATTACCACCAAGAATCAAATAATGAACATCAAGTTATCAACTGATAACTATCATTTATTGGCAACCCATTCAGGAAATACCAAAAACCATGAAAATTAAAATATCATACTACGAAACTATTGTATAAATAATTTAATTGTTAAATATAAAGAAAAGTATATATATCTGACTTACTCGTATAATGTAACAAACCACAGATAATTCATACGCATTATATTATTGTCAGAAAAACCATGCTTCACTTTTTTGGCTATTCTGATTTTTACGCTTATTGCGTGTTAATAAAGGTGAATTTTAATTTAAAGTATTATATTAAATACAACTATAATGATATTCACCATCATAAAACGAGTAAAATACTTCTAGAAAATATCACATCAATAAATAATGGTATAGAGAATGGGAAATCTTGCAGTGTGTCGTTATCGATAAAATACACCTATTCTTATTTCAATTTTTTGATCTTTTTTATATCGGAACATTCTGTATTAGTATGTTTTTTTATAGAGTTCATCTGTTGGTTTTTGTGTGTACTGGAAAGCAATTGCTCTGATTTATCCCCAAGAACAATAATACATTGTAGTCTATTGATTTTTATGGCATATTTGTAGATTACTGGTATTGTAGCAGATGTATTTTATGGTTGTCAGTTTCATAAGCATGTACTCAATAATCATATACTGATACTGAAGTATAAACACACTCATTCTTACTCCTGACCGCGCGAGAAGTAAGGCGGTTTTCCACAATTTTGGAAGGCTATTTATTTAATAAAAACATTCACAAAAATATAACAAACAGTAAGTGTAGTCAAAAAAATGTACAATGAATAATAGTTATCAGATGATAACTTATTCTTCTTACAAAAAGAAAAAACACAGGATTGAATTAATCCAGCCTGCATTTTATTCCCTTTATTTTAATCTGATAGTTTACACAATAATCTACCCTCATCATCAGGATCGGAGTCTATTTTATTCCCTTTATCATAATCATATAAGAAGAAGTGTGAAGGATTATTACTATCAGCCACTTTTATATTCGTGTTTTGTTCATATGGATAAGGTAACAGACCGTAACCCGGGAATTGATGATACTCATACCGCAATGAACGGTTAGTCTCTGTTGATGCAGATATCCCAATATCTTGATCAGTCATTGAACTTGCACGATGTCCCCATGAGTATTTGGAATCAAGGGTTTCACATATACTGTTTCCTGAATTTTCCCCCAGTTTTACCAGGCCATCATTACCAACCTCAGGGCTGAAAACATATCTCTGTGGGTTAAAACGATATTCATAGACATATATAGCTTCCGTATCAGGATCTGTTACTGTTGCCGTGACGATGGTTGGTCCTTTGGATGTGGTGAAGTGTTCAGCAGGGAAAATAATATCTCCGGATGAAAATACTTTTACAACCTCACTTGACGAGTGATATTTGACATTATCACCAACGATATATCCAGAAGAAACAGATGATCCTTTTATCAATTTAACAGCTAAATCGCTATGAACATTATAAGGTTTCTCCTGCTCTGTTGCCGGTATATTTATATGGTGGCTTTGAGCGGAAAGCTCAATCCCTGCGAATTGTGGTACTGCCTTGAAATTTACCTTTGTTTTCGCGCGCTTTGTGTGCTTTTTATTAACCTCTATTTTGGCTGTGATCTTATTCACGCCCACTTTGCTCACTAATGATACCGTTAAATAGCCTTCAGCATCCGTCGTTTTCTGAATATCCTTGAAAATTAAATCATCCGGCAATTTGTTATTTTTAATACTCCATTCTACTTCCGCGAAACTCCAGTGACGCATAGGTTGTCCATTTGTCGGATCGACAACTAAAACCTTATAGGTATATGCATCTTGTCCATTACCCCAAATAGGCTCGCTTGGGGAAACTTCTATTTCATCTCTTAATTGAATATTGACGGATTTTGCCGGAATAAAGGTAAAAAGTGGCGATAATGTTTTTATACCATCCTGAATTGATAAAGAGATTTGAGCGTCTTTAATTTCTTGTGTGCTGGTCACCGTTGCCACTAGTTCTCCTTTGCTGTTTGGCTTCAGCGATCCTACAGTTAATTTCATACCGGAGACTCCTTTCTCTATTTGCCATGTAGGGGTAATGGGCGTGCTGTCTTTAATTGGCTTTCCCGCCTCATCAGCCAGTATTGCCGTGAAGGTGAATTTATTTTCTCCCGTTGCCTCTAATTCCTGATTAGAATCAATAACCAAAGATTGAATTTTTATGGCTTGCTTATCATCAGCCACAAAAGCGACTGGCTCCGAGAACTTCTCTTTACCCTGTCCAATTTTAAGCCCGACCTTCACTTCCGCAGGTTTCTGGGATGTATTACTCAACGTCGCAATCAAACGCCCTTCATCGTCTGTCGTGTCACTCTCTTTCAATTTCACATTGTTATTCGCTGGATCTACACGCCAACCCGCATTTACGGTTTTATTCTTCAATGGCTGACCATCAGTGCCCAAAATGGTTGCCACAAAGGTATAAATGTCATTCTCATTGCCTAGCGCAATAGGGCTTTCCGGTGAAACTGTCATTGAGTCAATTGAGTACTCAGGCTGAATATGATTGAAACTGATGGTCGCTATCTTTATCTTGGGCATTCCGTCTATTTCGAGATAAACCAACGCATTCCTGACAATCTCAGTGCTACTTACTATCGCCGTTAACTGCCCTTTATCATTGGTTATATCGGATATAGCCTGCAATTCAATAGGATTTTTTTCTCCTGATGAACTGCCCTCAGGAAGCTCAACCGTCCATTTAACACTTGGGATTACAATATTGGAAAGAGCGGCGTTATTTTGCTGACCGTACGTGATAGTCGCAGCCAATATATGAACAGCTTTTCCATCTACAATAATATTTTGAGGCTTGCCTTTAATGATAAAAGGTTCAACGATGACGAACATCTCCGCCGTTTTGGATTGCCTGCCATCCTCTTCTTCCGCCACGGCATAAACCAGATAGCGATTTATGCCGTGGCGGATATATTTTGGTAGCACAATTTCAATAGCGTTATTTTTACTTATATGCGGGAGTTCTCCCCCGTTTTGGATAAACCCCTCATCTGCCCGCCATGTAATCTGCTTGACGGGTTTATCGGAAGTTACTTGAACTTCGACTGATTTTGGCTGAGTACTATATCCACTGATAGAGTGAGGCAAAGTGATTTGCAGTTCCTGTTTTTTTCTATAATCCAAAACAATGTTATTGTTTCTTGCAACCAAGTCATAACGGCTCCCAGCCAATGTACGCATGGAAGCCACATTTCCAGGTGAGATTTGGGTACTAAAAGGTACACCAAATCGGTAATTCAGACTGGTTTGGAACAAGGCCTCGCTGCGTCCACCGCTTCCATGTTTATAATCCAACGCTATAGTAACCAGCGGGATAGGTGTGTAATTCAGACCAAATCTGGCAAGACTGGGATTTTTTTGTTTAGTATCACGATTGAACAAAGAAACCTGAGCACCAAAGTACCGCTCATAACTCAACTTGCCACCGAAATGTGGGTAAGCGGGTAGGAAAAACTCCCCGGTGAGATCAAAACCATTAGCTGGGCGCTCTTCGTAATCTATCTCTTTTGGAGCTTGATGCCATTGGCTCAGACGCCAATATGTATTTGCCGAGAGTTTAACGTAATCACTCCAGGCTTCTCCCCCGATACCCAGACGTTTATTCCGTCCGGTGACATCATGATCGAAAAAAGTATTTAAACCATACATCCAATTAGATGTGAAATAACGTCCTCCTAAACCGATGTTAAGAGTATGTCGGCTATCTTTATTCCGATAACCCAGTTGGGAGAAAATCAACCAATCTGTTTTATTGTCATAAAGCGGAAGCAATAAATCCAAAGAGCCATTATCTAACTTGCCTTTTTTATCAAGGGAGAAATTAATTCGGGCTGTACCAAATTGAGATAACCATTTTTGAACTTCACTGGATACTGTACTATTTAATTTTCCCAAAGCGTAGGATGCTGCTTGTTCAGTCAATTGAGATGGGGAGGAAGATAATACAATCCCTGCTGCCTGAATATTTTTTGCAATGATATACTGAGCATTCAATTCAGAAGAGTTATTGTTTCCCTCTACCATATCAGCTTTATTATTTTTGATATCTGAAAGTCTTTCATTATCTTTATCAGGCTGCCTATTTATTGAACCAATTTTGTTTTCTTTTTTAATATATATTTCTTCCTTTGAGAGTACTCCTTCTGCATATGTGTTTGTCATCAAAGAGGAAAAAACAAGTGTTATAACTGAAAAAACTAAAAAAAGAGTATATTTAAAATAATATGAGTTCATATACCGACACCTTATAAATTTTCATCCTGCTTTGATGACATAAAGCTGGAAGACAAATCCCGTTAAATAGAGTCACCCAGAGAAAAATAAAAATCTCACTCTTATCCCTAAACCTATTCAGAATCACTCTCATTTTTAATTTTATTAAAATAGAAATATTTTTTCATTTTATGGATGCCTTATAAAATATAAGCCATTACTATAATTTAATAACTGTGTATTTAATCAAGATAAAGAATAAAAACCCCCTACCATTTTAGAATTTTCTTATCATCGGGCATAATGAAAAATTATTATCACCTGATAATAAAAAGTAATCTTATTACTTTAAGATAACTTCATTGAACTTCTTTATTGATAATATAATCATTTGGTTGTAAAATATCTCTTTCACAAAAAATTATTTTACCTTCACTTCTTTTTTAATTAAAACTTACTTTTTAAAATTAAAAATCCTTTTCACTCCTTTTTTAGTTGCACGAATATATCCAGTTATGTCGATATAAATATAGGATTTTCTATATATTGACAAACCTTCTCGATTAATATATTGATTCTCATTTAAACTTACACAAAAGTTGAATCTATTGATATATTTTATACCAAGCACTCAATACGGTAATTTTAACTTCATTAATCCTCCATAAACACACGGCAAAAAATGACGAAAATAGACTTAAGCAATATGGTGACAGAAAGTATGGTGACAGAAAGTCGCAATCCCGCCAGTTCCGACATTGATCAACTATCAACACTCGATATGCTGAGAGTTATCAATGATGAAGATAAAAAAGTAGCTATCGCCGTTGAAAAAACACTCCCGCAAATTGCCAAAGTAGTTGATAAGGTCGCAGAGGCGTTTCGTCAGGGAGGGCGTTTAATTTACAGTGGAGCCGGAACTTCTGGACGTTTAGGTATTTTAGATGCCAGTGAATGTCCGCCAACTTATGGTACAAAACCAGAACAGGTGATCGGTTTAATTGCAGGTGGGCATCAGGCAATTCTGAAAGCGGTCGAAAATGCGGAAGATAACCGGAAGTTAGGCACAGGCGATCTTAAGGAACTACACTTTAATCAGCGGGATATCCTCGTGGGGATCGCATCCAGTGGCAGGACACCCTATGTATTAGGTGCAATGGAATATGCTAAATCCGTTGGCGCTACCGTAGCCTGTATCAGTTGTAACCCTGTTAGCCCGATGACGCAATTGGCTGACATTGCTATCACGCCCGTAGTAGGGCCGGAAGTTGTGACAGGTTCTTCTCGCATGAAAGCCGGAACAGCACAAAAACTGGTGCTGAATATGATCACGACAGGTGCCATGATCCGCATTGGCAAGATATATGGCAATTTGATGGTAGATGTGGAAGCCACAAATGCCAAGTTAATCGAACGTCAGAAAAATATTGTTATGGCTGCCACCGAATGCAGCAGGGAAACCGCCGAAAAAACCCTGAACGCCTGTGGTGGTCACTGTAAAACTGCGATTGTGATGATTTTATCGGGTATAAGTGCCGAAGAAGCCAAAAAATTATTGAAAAAGCATCAAGGGCTTATCCGGCCAAGCATCTCAAAAGACCGATAATCATTACCTCTTGGAAGGGGGCATAAATGGCTAAAATTAGTCGGGAAATGCTGTTCGAAATACTCAACGCCATTGGCGGGACAGGTAATATTACACACAGTAGTAATTGTATGACCCGATTGCGGCTGACTCTACGCAATGATTCACTTGTCGATAAAATCAGATTGCAGAAAATTGCGGGCGTCTTAGGCGTCATAAAAAGTGATGACCAACTTCAGATTGTCCTTGGCCCCGGTAAAGCTCAAACAGCCGCAGATATCATGAATACACTGCTCAGTGAATCATATAACTCCAATGAACCAAAACTTCATGTCACTGAGCACTATTCTGAAAACCTAAAAGATATCGCCACCTCAAACAAAAAATATCTCAAAGAAAAACAAACCAGCCCAATCCATAAATTTCTGGCTAAATTTGCCACCATCTTCACGCCTTTAATCCCCGGATTTATTGCTGTTGGTCTGTTATTGGGGTTTGCTACCCTGCTGGAGCAGATTTTTGTCAAAGACGCTGTGCATCCCGACGCAACTTTGGTCGAGATGATCGGTTATATGAAAATCTTTAGCAAAGGCATGTTCAGTTTTCTGAGCATCCTGATTGGCTACAATGCGCAAAAAGCTTTTGGCGGATCAGGGGTTAATGGTGCAATTATCGCATCTTTATTCGTATTGGGTTATAACGCCGAAGCCAACAGCGGGTTCTATTCCGGCATAAATAATTTCTTTGGATTCGCCATCGATCCTCGAGGTAACATCATCGGTGTACTGATTGCCTCTATTCTCGGTGCATGGGTAGAAAAGCAAATCCGCAAAGTCATGCCATCTGACCTCGATATGATCCTGACTTCTGCTATTACTCTGCTTATCATGGGTGCTGTTGCTTTTATCATCATTATGCCCATCGGGAGTTATTTATTTACCACGATGTCATGGCTGTTCATGAACTTGAATGGCAACCCATTCGGCACAGCAATTCTGGCAGGTTTGTTCTTAATCGCTGTAATGTTTGGTGTGCATCAAGGCTTCGTCCCCGTCTATTTTACCTTGATGGATGCACAGGGTTTCAACTCCCTGTTTCCTGTTCTCGCAATGGGCGGAGCAGGTCAGGTGGGTGCTGCGCTGGCGTTATATCTGAAAGCTCAAAAGGGTTCCTTGTTGCGCACTCAAATCAAAGGTGCCATCATTCCGGGGTTTCTGGGAATTGGGGAACCCTTGATTTATGGCGTAACACTGCCTCGCGTAAAACCCTTTGTCACCGCCTGTCTCGGTGGTGCAGTTGGCGGTTTTTTTATCGGTCTGATTGCCTGGTGGGGATTACCAGTCGGATTAAATAGTGTTTTTGGCCCTTCCGGTCTGGTCGCGCTCCCCCTGATGACCTCCAACAATGGTATCTTCACGGGCATGGCAGTATATGGTGCCGGATTGCTCGTCGCTTACCTGTCAGGCTTTATGCTGACATTATTCTTTGGCAGTAAAAATATTGACATGAATTGACTCCAGTCCCTAATTTTAGCTAACCCAGATTAAAGGGACGCAAGCGGCGGTCAGCAGCCCCATCGCAATATTAAATATGAACCACGCATGGCGATTTCTTAATAAACAGCCAATCAATGAGCCAAGCATAAGCCAGATTGCACCAGCTATTGCACTCGAGATTAACATTACTGCGCTGATAGCCAATATCGAATTGTTATATAGTGATCCGGGCAGACTGTAACTGCTGACTGCCCCCAATCCCATCAACCATGTTTTGGGGTTCAGGAATTGCAGTAACCAGCCTTGATGAATCTTGATTGGTGCCCCTGTCGCCTGCGCTGTACGTAATTGCTTATTATAGTGTGAAGTCGCCGTTTTCCAAGCCAGCCACAACAAATACAGGCTACCGAGTATTTTCAGGCCAGTATGCATTGCAGGGTAGATCAGCAGCAATGCAGCAACCCCAAAGGCAGACAGCAATAAAATTGTCTGCATTCCCAATACAATACCCAAACAAAGTGGTACAGAGCGACGGATACCAAAAGTAGCGCCCGCTGATGTTAGCAGCAAGTTGTTTGGACCCGGAGTGACGGCAGAAATAAACATAAATGTACTAAGCGAGAATAACAAACTTACAGTCATGGGTAGATTCCCCTCACCCAAATGGTCAACATTTCCTTTCAAGAAAAATAGCAGTATGTTATTCCACACACAAGATAACTAATCATGAAATCAATTCATTATGAGTGAGAATTTTTGTCCCCATAAACCATACTGGATGGTGCCTTATTTAAGGCTATCTCATTTAAAACAATTATCCGAAAAACACTTAATTTCAGAACAATCAAAACATCATCAGGAGCAATTACAATGATGATACCGTGGCAACAACTTGAAACCGATACTCTACTCAACTTAATTGAAAGTTTTGTCTTACGTGAAGGCACAGATTACGGTGATCAAGAAAAAACACTTGAACAAAAAGTACAGGATGTCAAACGTCAGCTTGAACGAGGTGAGGTTCTGCTGGTATGGTCTGAATTACATGAAACTGCCAATATCATGCCTAAAGAGATGTTCCGCCCATAAGGTTTGGCCCATTTTATTCATCATAAGAGACTGATTAAAAAGATAATCCAAATTTTTATTAATAAGGAGTCTGTTCATGTCTGCCAAGTATCCTGTTATTGCAATCACTGGCTCCAGTGGAGCAGGAACGACAACGACCAGTGTAGCTTTTCGTAAGATTTTCCAACAACTTGATGTAACTGCTGCACTCATTGAAGGAGATAGTTTTCATCGTTATACTCGCCCAGAAATGGATGCTGAGATCCGAAAAGCGAAAGAGCAGGGCAGGCATATCAGTTACTTTGGGCCAGAAGCCAATGATTTCAGCATGCTGGAAAAGACGTTTTATGATTATGGGGAAACAGGCAGTGGTCGCTGCCGCAAATACCTCCATACCTATGATGAAGCTGTTCCTTATAACCAAGTACCAGGCACTTTCACACCATGGGAACCATTGCCGTCAAACACCGACATTCTGTTTTACGAAGGGCTGCACGGCGGTGTTGTCACGCCACAACATAATGTTGCCAGCTATGTTGACTTGCTGATTGGTGTTGTACCTATAGTCAATCTGGAATGGATACAAAAACTGATCCGTGATACCAGCGAGCGTGGACACTCTCAAGAAGCTGTTATGGATTCTGTTGTTCGCTCAATGGACGATTATATTCGCTATATCACTCCTCAATTTTCACGCACACACATCAACTTTCAGCGCGTTCCCACTGTTGATACCTCTAATCCTTTTTCTGCCAAGGCCATTCCTTCGTTAGACGAAAGTTTTATCGTGATTCGTTTTCGAGGTCTAAGCCAAATTGATTTTCCCTATTTACTGGCAATGCTTCAGGGTTCATTTATTTCCAGTATAAATACTATCGTCGTGCCGGGTGGAAAAATGGGATTGGCTATGGAGTTAATTATGGCACCGCTCGTCAAACAATTACTGGAAGGTAAAAAGATCTCATGATCTAGGCTTCATTTTATTTTTAATAAAACAGGTAACAAAAAATAATGCCGCCTGTTTTATTAAAATAAATAAGTGATTTATGTGGCGATAAATCAGCCTGATAAAAATCATAACCATGAAGAACTAATACATGCAAAAACAACGTGAAATACTTCACTAAAAGGACAGTATTCAGCATTATCTTTCGTTATTATAAATATAAAATCAATAAGACCACGTCTCTAGACCAATTTCTGGTAATCTGATAACCAGTTTAATATGCTGAAGCGATACAAGAGAAGACAGAAACGTTTTCCTGTGTTACAAACAAGTCTACATGCGAGACTGGCAAGGTATATGGGTTAAGATCAATACACTTGTATATTGAAATTTTTATAATCCATATAAAATTCTCGTTTGTCAGTTTTTCAGCAAGTTAATATGTTAATCTATTGACTTTATAAAACTAGCCTTAAGAGAAACGGCCTGTTTCTCACTTCATAAAGGCAGAAATAACAACAGAGGATAAAGCGAATGGTTCTCGGCAAGCCACAAACAGACCCTACTCTTGAATGGTTTTTGTCACACTGCCATATTCACAAATATCCATCCAAGAGCACGCTTATTCATCAAGGCGAGAAAGCAGAAACGCTTTACTACATTGTTAAAGGTTCAGTTGCTGTTCTAATAAAAGATGAAGAAGGTAAAGAGATGATTCTCTCTTATTTAAATCAGGGAGACTTCATTGGTGAACTTGGATTGTTTGAAGAGGGGCAAGAACGTACAGCATGGGTGCGCGCTAAAAGCGCCTGTGAAGTGGCTGAAATTTCTTACAAGAAATTCCGTCAGTTAATTCAGGTTAATCCTGACATTCTAATGCGTTTATCTGCTCAGATGGCAAGTCGCCTGCAAACAACTTCCGAAAAAGTGGGTAACTTGGCCTTTCTGGACGTTACAGGCCGTATCGCCCAAACATTACTCAATCTGGCTAAGCAGCCTGATGCGATGACTCACCCTGATGGTATGCAGATTAAAATCACACGTCAGGAGATTGGACAAATTGTAGGTTGTTCACGTGAAACAGTTGGCCGCATTCTGAAAATGCTGGAAGATCAAAACCTGATCTCTGCACATGGTAAAACTATTGTCGTTTATGGGACCCGTTAGTTCCTGAAAAACCGGGCCAGTGTAATCTACGAGATTCCCACTGGCTTCTTTGTTCTGTTATTGCTTTATCTGGCTGCCAGCTTATTTATCTAACCACCGCGTTATCGCTATATCCAGCCGTGCCATGCCTTCTGCTATATCATCCTCAGGAATCACCAATGACGGCGTAAAACGCAGAATACCGTCTCCTGCACTCAATAACATCAACCCCTGTTCAACCACTTTCTGCAATATATCTCTGGATTTACTCTGATACTCTTTTTTCAATACAGCGCCGATAAGCAGCCCTTTTCCACGAATTTCCTGAAAAATGCCATATTTTTGGTTCAGATTCTCCAATGCGCAAATGATCATATCATGACGTTCTTCCACTCCGGCCAATACTTCTGGCGTATTGATAATATCCAGAGCTGCACAACCAACAGAACAAGCCAGAGGATTTCCTACCATTTCCCTCACCTTGTTTTTATATTTACCACATCTAAGTGAAATAATAGTCATTAAATATGAATAAAAAACCACATTATAGCAAATAAAAAAACAGTAGAGTGAGGGGTTTGGTGTTACCAGATTAATATTTAAGAAAATTATTCAACAACTCATGTCCTTGCTCACTAAGAATACTTTCTGGGTGAAATTGCACCCCTTCCAGTGGCAAAGTACGGTGGCGTATCCCCATGATTTCATCCACATCACCATTGCGTTGGCTCCATGCCGTTACTTCAAATGATGCCGGAAGGGTTTCCGCAGCAATAACCAAAGAGTGATAACGAGTGACGGTCAATGGATGATCCAATCCCTTGAATACCCCCTGCTGACAATGATGGAGCAAACTGGTTTTTCCATGCATCACTTCACGGGCTTTGACTATGCTCGCACCAAAAGCTTGCCCTATCGCCTGATGCCCCAAACACACACCGAGAATAGGTAACTTTCCGGCAAAATGCGAAATCGCTTCCAGCGAGATCCCTGCTTCATTTGGCGTACAAGGCCCAGGTGAAATCACTAAATGCGTGGGTGCCAGCTTTTCGATATCTTCAAGCTGCAACTCATCATTGCGTTTAACTAAAACCTCTGTCCCTAACTCACAAAAATACTGATATAAATTGAATGTAAAAGAGTCGTAATTATCTATTATTAATAACATAGGAGTATATCCTACTGATTTTATAGTTTTATAAGTTACCCTACCCACATTAGGGTATTATGCATTATGTCTCACGGTAAAATAAAATCAGATAAACACTATTAACGGCAACGAAGTACTCATCATACCACAGAAGCACTGTTAGAATAGTAGCGACAGAGAAGGGAAACTCAGAGAAGTAAAGTGCAACCCAAACAATCAAGGGCGATTATCCGAGTATCTACTTATGGCTTATAACCAATGGATTTCAAGAGGCAGTGCGACAGTAAAGGAACCGACAAGTTCGTCGGGAACGAATTTGTCCAGCCGAAGACTGTCCCTTGGTGAGAGGCAGGAATCTCTCATTAATCCCCAGAAACATAGACGGCTATGTTTCTGGGGTGAGTGAGAACAGCCTACAAAACAGGAGATTGAAAGATTAAGGCTCGATCTTGGCTGACAAGATCACGATAGGCTTTGCTGGTACATTTTGATAAGGACCAACATTTTCTGTCTTGACCTGAGAAATTTTATCAACCACATCCATGCCTTTTACCACTTTGCCAAAGACTGCATAACCAAAATCACGCTGACCATGGTCAAGGAAAGCATTATCGGTAACGTTAATAAAAAACTGGCTGGTTGCACTGTCTTTATCTGCGGTACGCGCCATCGCGATTGTGCCACGAAGATTACGCAAGCCATTATCCGCCTCATTCTTGATTGTCTCCCTAGTGGCTTTTTGCTTCATATCTTTTGTAAAACCGCCGCCCTGAATCATGAAGCCAGGAATCACACGGTGAAAAATAGTGTTGTTATAAAACCCTTCATTGACATACTCAACGAAATTCTTGGTGGTAATTGGTGCTTTATTACTATCCAACTCAAGTTCAATTTCTCCGGCTGATGTCATCAGCTTCACGTGAGTTTCAGCTGCCAATACTGGAGTAGCTATCACACCGATAGCACATGCAGCCATAAGCGACACAAAAATACGTTTAAACATTGATGGTTCCTTTATTTTTGAGGTCAACAATAAAACTCATAACAACAAAACTCATTAAGTGTAATTCCCTATAGGGATAAGTTCCAAATATTTACCTACATTTACGAGTATTTTTAGGTGATTAGAAGAAAATCTATCTATGTAATTTTTATATTCGCATATTTTTGGAAGAGCTATTTTGGGAATAAACTCCATATTAATGCCCTTTCCGCACCAAAGTGGGTAAATATCACATTGCTCTGCTTAGTAAAGAGCAGGAACTGAAATTCCCATCAAAATTTAGACTGGTAGTAATTGCAGAATAATCGGTATCGTCACCAATGAAATAAATAGTGAGATAATAATAGAGAGGGAAATAACTTCCTCTTTGACTTGCGAGAAATACTTATCCATCGTGCCCGTTCAGTTGTCTATAGGGTTCAAAAAAATTCCCAACGAACAATGTAATGGATTACAATGCTGGTTAAAATATGATATCCCGCAGTGGACTCAATAAAGCGGCGGTTTCTCTGGCGAATAAAAATGCCCGAATAGCCTGGGCACTGGTTAATAATCGCTTTATGAACCACACTGAACTGTCAGTGATGATATTGGGCTAATTATTTTGATAGTTATCATTGAAAGCAAAATTACTGATTAATTGGCTTACGATGGCCGGTAGATCAAAAGTTGCCTATCCTTACTAATAAAAATAATAAGTACCATCACTAAAGTAACAACAGAGATAGCAGCCGCCACTAGGGAGATTGAATTCAAAGGGAATCCAGCATTAATAACTCTCCCACCAATCCACGCACCAATAGCATTACCAAGATTAAATGCACCAATATTCAGAGTTGAAGCATAGCTTGCGGATTCCCCGGCAACTCTAATTATCAAGACTTGCAAGAGCATTCCTACTGTGAAAGATAAACAACCCCAGATAGCCATATTAATTACAGCCGGATATCTTATATGGCTTGCCCAATAAAAAACAACGAGTGTTGCAATTAAAATGCATAACGACAAAATCAAAGACTTGGTGAGGTTCCAATCTGCAAGCCGCCCACCAAGCAGCCCACCAATGGTAATTCCAATACCACAGATCATCAAAGCAAAACTGGCAAATTTCGGTTCTACATGAGTAACATCTTGAAGAACAGGAACAATATAAGTAAAGAAGGAAAACATACTTGCAGATGCCATCACACTGGTCATTAACCCGAGCCAAACAATAGGTCGTTTCAATCCAATCACACTATTTTCATGCTTACCAGATTTCGTAACTTTTCTGGATGGCACAAGAATAAATACCATAAATAAAGACAATAGCCCCAAGATAACAACACCTGTAAATGTCGTTCTCCAACCAAGCTCTAAACCGATATAAGAGCCGATCGGTACACCTAGGACGTTAGCCAAGGTCATGCCAGTAAGCATAAGAGTCATAGCCCTTCCTTCCTTGCCAGGCGGCGCTATACGTGATGCCAAAACCGCAGCTATACCAATAAAAGATGCATGACTAAATGCTGTAAAAACTCGAGCGATCAATAATACTTCAAAACCGGATGCTAACTTGCAGGCTAAGTTCCCAACGATAAAAATAACCATAAGCAGTAGAAGTGCCGTTTTTTCTTCCACTTTACGTAGGGCAAATGCAAACAAAGGACCACCAACTACTACACCAATTGCATAACCTGAAACCAGATATCCGGCAGTGGGTATAGAAATACTCAGATCCACTGAAATTTGTGGTAGCAAACCCATAATAATAAATTCTGCAGTACCAATCGCAAAAGCGGAGATTGCCAACGCGAAAAGTGGCCAACTCATGATTTTATCATTCATAAAAAATCTCCAATTAACAACAAGGGATTACATCAAAAAAATTCATCATTTCTAATCAATTCTAATAGAGCTGAATGGTTAGGACTTCAGCTAAGATCATTAGCTTCTTGAGAATTTATCCGAATTATAGTGAATAAGAATTCATCCAGTATCTTCCAGGCACTGTAAAAACCACATAAGAATGATAGGGATTAGCTACATTAACAATTACATCACATTTTAATGCATAACCTGTTGCTCCAATAACAAATTCCTTCATCAGATACTCTCCATCCTCTATTAAAAAACAACTTATGCCGACTAAACAGCATAATAATGCTAGTGGTCAAATAATCTTATCGCGCTGGTAATTGTAGAAAAAGTAGGGTATATCTCCGGTCTATGTTGACGTAACTGTCCGCAATGGAGAAGAAATGATTGAGTCTCTCACCACAATTTCGGTGTTTGTCCAAGTCGCAGAACTCAAAAGCTTTGTCGGTGCAGGTCGGGTATTAGGGCTTACAGCGTCTGCTGTTGGTAAGCGAATATCGCGTTTTGAAAAGGAACTCGGAGTACAGCTATTTAACCGCACAACTCGAAGTATTTCTCTTACTCACGAAGGGAATATATTGCTTACAAGGAGCCGACGAATCCTAGACGAGCTCGATGAACTCCAATATGAACTGTCCAACGCTGCACAGGAACCCCAAGGGCGCTTAAAGATAAGTCTTGCCCCAATCACAGATATTTTTCTGGATCATTTGTCTAGATTTAATGAGCAATATCCAGGCATTGAATTGGAACTTGATTACTCAGCTCGCAATGTTGATTTAGCACAAGAAGCATTCGATGCCGCCATACGCGTTGGGTATATTCCAGATAATAATTTAAGATCGCATCACTTAGGTGATTTCCAGCGTCTTATTGTTGCATCACCAGTATATTTAGAAAAGAATGGGGAACCTCTAACTCCCTCTGATTTGATGACGCATAAATTACTTCACTATCGTTCGCCAAATACTGGGATTATTGAACAATGGCCAATTGAGTCAACCAGAGAAACTTATCTTCCTACATCAATTGTATGTAATAATTTAAACGCTCGTATCGATTTTGCCCTGAAAGGACTAGGGATAGCATGTTTACCTGATATCACTATCCGACGTTACTTAGACAAAAAGCTGCTTATCCCGATATTAAATGATTACTCTACCAATACAATTCAGATTCATGCTATTTGGTTACATTCAACTCAATATTCAATGAGGCAAAAGGCCTTAATAAATTTTCTCAAGAAGATAACAATTTAATGCTGAAAACAAGTTATAAGCACTGAAATTAGCAGCACGCCAGAAAACAGCCTTGAATTTTGGCAGCTTTTTCAGAGAATTTCCTGTTTTTACTATCGAGTTGCGGATTGTTAACAAATTATTCAGATAAGCCACGGGAGCAACTTTTCTAGTTTTTCAACCGATACCATCCATTCATAAAAAATATGGATGACTGGATTGAAACGGATTCGGTAATTATCAAGATAGTTGGCATACCAGATAAGTTAAGCCGCCTGTTTTTCTCGTTCACGATTCAGCGCCACTGAGCAGGCTAATCAGTACGCGCTGAATCAGTGACCAAAGTGACTCACCTACCTGAAGAATAGGCGGGTGAGTATTGATAGTTAGTGTCTAACTAACTTTTGAGGTACAGTTCATTTTAAACACAGTTTATGATTTTTGTAAAAAACCTAAAGCTACATATTCATATTGTTAAAACATAACCATATATCTATTCTTTGAACGCATAATTTGAATTTTCGTGAAATCTGGAATTCTAGCTAATTCCTTTCCAGCGCTAGCGTCACAAGAGCCAACAATAGCTAAAGACGCGCAGGTTTTCAACGCTGCCTGAATGCCGGCTTGAGCATCTTCGAATATTAAAATGTCCTCAATAGCCAAGCCAAGCAGTTGTGCACCTAGAAAATAACCTTCGGGATCAGGCTTGCCACAAATAACATCCTCTGCTGATACAATAAATTTTGGACAAGGTAAGCCTGCTGCTTGAAGGCGGTTTATGCATAGCTCTCTACTGGCTGAAGTGACAATAGCCAAATGTTCTGGGTGTATTTTTTCCAAAATTTGCAAAGCTCCTAGGACAGGTATTATCCCTTGAGTAGTGATAATTTCATGTTGTTCAATAGTTTTTGCTATTTTCAAACTTTTTTTATTTCTTCCCAAAAAGTGAGTCACCGTTTCCTGTGTTTTTCTTCCATGAGCATAGTTAACCTGAGCTTCGCTTAAGAAGGGAACTAAAGTGCCTGAGGCACGATCAAAGTT
Source organism: Xenorhabdus sp. Sc-CR9 (assembly GCF_963897815.1). Lineage (NCBI taxonomy): Bacteria > Pseudomonadati > Pseudomonadota > Gammaproteobacteria > Enterobacterales > Morganellaceae > Xenorhabdus > Xenorhabdus sp. Sc-CR9. The sequence goes on along the minus strand of NZ_CAWQTY010000194.1, from coordinate 73 downwards.
TTTGCTAAAGAAAACAAAATCGTGGAGATCCTCAGGCATGTATAATTTAGAAGAACTTTACTGCTGCGTCGAT